>NZ_CP032230.1 GCF_004328625.1 Streptomyces seoulensis | reverse complement strand
CAGCCTTGGCTGTTGACGCCCTTACCGGAAAGATCATTAATGGAGGCTCCATCAACGGAACCACTATCACTGGTGGTCTCATCCGTACCGCAGCCAGCGGTGAACGCATCGCCCTCAACGAAGGCGGCGTCAACAAGTTCCTCGTCTACAACAGCGCCGGCACCGCCATCAACGAACTCTCCGCCCGCGGACTCCTCGTTCAGGGCACCAACGGCGCCGTGATCTGGCTCAACCCGAACACCACCTACCCGCAGATCAAGCTGTACAACGCAGGGATCACCAACTACGCCTACGTCCAAGTAGCAGAGCCCACCACCGGCGAGGCATCCCTGGAGCAGGCATGCGGCCCCTTCGCCGGCAACGGATTCACCGACATGACCTGGCGGACCATCCTCGCCAAAGACTTCGCCTCCATCGAACGCCTCCGCAACAGCGACCCCAACACCACCCGTATCGGCGGCCGTCTCTCCCTCAGTGAAACGTTCGCACTCATCGGTATCCAAAACACGACTGACACCAGCAAGAACACCCAGGTCACCGCCGAAGCCAACTACGTCCACGTCGACAACGCCCGCATGCAGGTCGCCGCCCCCGCCAGCAGCAGCGCCGTTCTCTACGCCAGCGCGTCCACCGGCCACACCGGTCCGCTGCTGCGGGCAGGCATCAACGGCAGCGACAAGTTCACCGTCGACAAGGACGGCAACACCACCGTCACCGGGCTCCTGAACGCCGCCAGCATCGCCACCGGCACCGTCAGCATCACCCCGTCCGCAGCCAGCACCCCCACCAGCATGACCGTCACCTTCCCGACGGTCCCCGGAACCACCTGGCGCGGCTACGCCACCGCCAACTCCACAGTGCCCGGCGTCCGCGCACCCGTCGGCGCCGCCGGCGTTACCGGCGTCGCCGTCTCCAGCGTCTCAGCGACCAGCATGGTCGTCTGGGTCAACCGTGAGAACACCAGCGCAACCAACATCAACTGGATGGTGATCGGCTCATGACCGAAGACAGCAGCGACCCCGATATCACCGACAGCACCACCGACGTGACCGAGCCGGCCTGGCCGCCGCCCGCCGACCCGCCGCCGCCCCCGCCGCCCGCACCAGACCCCATCACCTGGGAACCGCAGACCTGGTACTCCATCACCTTCGCCTGCCTCACCCCCGGCTGCTCCCAGCAGAACATCGTCAAGGCAGCCCCCATGTTCTACTCCAACAACGGGCAACTGAAGTTCATCCGCGTCGTCTGCGCCGCCGACGGCTGCTGCGGCAAAGACTGCACCATCCTCACCGCGCAGAAACTCGACCCCCAGCCCATCGAGGAATGAGCAGGGGGAACACCCCACCCCGCAGGCCGTAGCCTGAGATCAACGGGCGACCCTCCGCCCGCAGATCCGCCCCCGAGGGACGACCACACCTAGTGGTCCGCCACCATCAAACCTGGGCGCGGGGAGATCCAGGAGTACGGGCCTGTGCCCGACCTGACCATTCACGAATACGAGGTCACCCCTGCCCTCGGCAGGCACCTCGTCCTGGACCCCCGCAGCCTCGCCTACCGGCGCCGCTACACCGGCGAACCCATCCACCCCGTGGAATGGGCACCCAAGGTTCCCGTCCTCAACCAGCAGGACCTCCTCGCCCAGGGCATCCGCACCTCCACCCTGGTCGAAGGTGTCGGCGACGTGGACGCCCTCGGGTCCTGCACCGCCAACGCGGCCACGGCCCTCATCTCCATCCTTCACACCGCCGACGAGCTGGCGGCCGCCGGCCTGGACGTCACCGACCCGGCCGCCGCCGAATCGTGGGCTATCGGCCTCTACAGCGACGCCACCCACCGCGACCAGTGGCACGACTCGGCCTGGCCCGACCAGGACTGCGGCTCCTCCGGCCTCGGCGTCGCCAAAGCGTTGCGCGGCCGCGGCCTTATCGACCAGTACGGGCACGCCACCACCGCCGAGGAACTCTGCCGCGACCTCCAGACCGGGCCCCTCCTGATCGGCATGCCCTGGTACGAGGAGTTCTTCACCCCGCCCGGCAAGCATGCCCTGCTGGACGACCTTCCCAACTGGCAGGACTCGCCCATCGCCGGCGGCCACGAAGTGTGCGTGACCGCGCTCGAGCACGTCACCTACCGACCCGACGGCGACCTCGACTACGCACGCACCGTGCTCCGCATACGGAACTCCTGGTCCTCCTCCTGGGCCGACCACGGCGACTTTCGTATGTCACTCGCCCTCTACCAGGCCCTCCGCCACGACATCGACGTCGTACAGCCTCGATTGGACGCCTCCCGATGACCGCCTTCCACGTCGCCATCGACCACCTGGACGCCGACTCCGGGCAGGTCACCACCACCTACCACGGCACCTGCACGCAGGAGCACGTGGACGAGGTCCGGGCCATCGCCGCGCTCGACACCTCCCCCCGCTTCGTACGGGACCACCCCCACGTCGAGGGCGCGTTCATGGTGCTCCGCGACGACGGTGACCTGGACGTGTACGTGCCCGACGGGGCCACCGAGTACCGCGTCCACCAGCCCGACCCGGAACCCAAGCGCGCCAAGACCGCCGACGAGCCGCGCACCCTGTCGTCCGGGCCCGCCTACATCGACGGAGTCGTCAAGTTCGGTGACCAGTCCATCGGCGGCGCCATGGACTACCCCGGCAACCCGCCCCGCGCGGTCTGGCACACCACCGAGTCCCCGGCCGGCGACGCCTACTTCAACTCGGTCGCCCTCTACCTGATCCGGGTCGCCTCCGAACCTCAGGTCATCTACGACCCCATCTCTGACAAGCTCGGCCAGTTCGGGCCGCTCACCCAGTCCGCACGGGCGCTGCAGAACGACGGCTCCCGCCGCACCAACCGCGAAGGCAAGGTGTGCATCCAGGTCGAGGTCCTCGGCCGTGCCGCCTCCCCGTGGACGAACGGATTCGACCCGGCGGGCAAGCCGAACTTCCGCAAGCTGCTGGCAGCGATGCGCGCCCACGGCATCGCCGACACCTGGCCCGCGGGCAAGCCGCTCGCCACCGCCGCAGCGGTCGCCAAGACCCCCCGGAACCGCAGCACGTGGCAGTCCAAGGGCGGCCACTTCGCCCACGGCCAGGTCCCCGGTCAGACCCACTGGGACCCTGGCGCCATCAACACGGACATCGTGCCCGGCCAGCCGTCGACTGCGCCGGCCCCGTCGAAGCCGTCCCCGTCCGCCTTGCAGTACGAGCCGTTCCCCGGCGCTGGGTTCTTCCACGGCGGCCGTCACAGCCCGATCATCACCGCGATGGGGCGCCGCCTGGTAGCCGTCGGCTGCGGCAAGTACCGGTCCGGGCCGGGACCGAACTGGACCACCGTCGACCGCGACTCCTACGCCGCCTGGCAGCGCAAGCTCGGCTACACCGGCACCGCGGCCGACGGCATCCCCGGCAAGGCGTCCTGGGACAAGCTCCGCGTTCCCAAGGTCTGAACCCACCCAACACCCATCCATCGGGAGAAACCGTGTCCACCAGACTCTTCGGCCGCGAACCGGCCGCATGGCTGAGCGTCATCGCCGTCGCCGTGAAGCTGCTCGCCGCGTTCGGCCTGGACGTGTCCGCCGAGCAGCAGGCATCCATCAACGCCGTCGCCGCAGCCGGGATGGGCGTTCTCATCGCCCTCCTGGCCAGCGACGGCCTCGGCGCCGCCCTCATCGGGTTCGCCCAGTCCGCGCTGGCCCTCGCGCTCGGCTTCGGCCTGGACTGGTCCGCGGACCAGCAGGCCGTCGTCATGGCCGCGGTGACCGTCGTCATCGGCATGTGGGACCGCACCCAGGTCATCGCTCCGGTCCCGGCCGCCGCCGTCGCGCGGCAGGACGCCTGAACTTAGGAGCCGCTGCCATGGGCGACGAGCCGACCAACGGAGAGCTGGCTCGTCGCCTGGACGCCGGATTCGACGACCTCAAGGAAGACATGCGCACCCTCGCGGGGCGCCTGGACACCAAGGTCGACGCCAGCCTTCTCGCCCTGCAACAGCAGGCGCAGGACGACCGACACCAAGCACTCATGATGCGCGTCGGTGCCATCGAAGAAGAACGCGCCCGAGAGGCAGAGCGGCGCCAACAAGAACAGCGCGAAGCCGAGAACCGGCGGGCCGGGGACAAGCGGCTCATCCTGACCGCACTGGTCGTCCCCCTCCTGCTTCTTCTGTTGCAGGTCTATCTGGCCAGTAGGGGGTCGAGCGGATGAGGGAGTCGGCGGTGTCACGCAGGCGTAGGCGTCGCACCGATCTGCTGTGGCTGGTGGGGATGGCACTGCTGGTGGTGGTGCTCGGCTGGATCGTGGTGACGATGCAGGATCTGTCGGCGTCCCTGCACGACGCGAACCGGCAGCGGGACTTACTTGCCCAGCAGGTCCGTGACCTCGGCGCCACCCCTGTCGTCGGCCCGTCGGGAAAGCCGGGCCGGGACGGTGACGGACTGCCCGGCCAGAAAGGCGACAAGGGTGACACCGGAGATAGTGGCTCTCCCGGTCCGTCGTCCACGGTGCCCGGCCCGCAAGGTTCCCCAGGGTCGGTGGGGTCACCAGGACCGCCCGGAACGAGCGGTATTCCGGGCGCGAGCGGAGTCCCTGGCCTGCCCGGCGCCGCGGGTTCTCCGGGGCCGTCTGGCGCGGCCGGCCAGTCCGGGCAGAACGGCTCGGATGGCAAGCCCGGCAAGGACGGCGCCGACGGCCGGGACGGCAAGGACGGTCAGACCTGCCCGGACGGCTACAGCCTCCAACCCGATCCGAACGACCCTGACACCCTCGTATGCCGTCGCACCACCTCCAGTAGCGCCGGCAGCGATGCCGAACCCACCGGCTCGGCATCCCCGGCACCGAGCGACACCCCATTGCTGCCCAGCCTGCTGGGGCTGATCACCCGCTGAAAGGAGGCCCCCATGGCCATCTCTGGAACACCTCACCGGGTACGACACGACACCACCCCGGTCATCGCGGCCGTCCTGTCCCTGGTCATGGTCCTCGCCGCAGTCCTCATGTGGCAGAACTCCCGAGCCCAGGACCGTCTGACTACTCTGCGGTCCGGGCAGACGGCTGGGCTGGCGCAGCGTACGGATCAGCAGCAGTTGACGTGCGCACTGTGGGCGATTCTCCGTAATGACAGGGCGGCGGATATCACTGCGCAGATGCGGCAGGCTGCGGACCGGATCTGTTCGGAGGTTCCGACGCCTACTCCGAGCGCCAGCTAGTGCATGGATGGTGCTGCGAGGCGGCCGCCGTGGCTGCGGGGCTGGTACGTACGATGGGGATGTGACCAGTCCCGTTAGTGCTCCCGCCCCTTCCCCGTCTCAGGTTGGCCCGTGTACCGGCTGCCAGGCTCCTACCGTCCGCTACGGGCCGGGTGGCAGCCCCTTGTGTGAGGGCTGCGCGGGCGTCCTGAATGCGTGGCGGGACAGCCAGGGGAAGGGCGGCAGCATTCGCGCCTAGGCTGCGGGAATGCTGCTGTGTGACCGTGATCTGCATGCCGCGATAACGACTGGCCGGCTGGGTGTCTCCCCGTACGAGGAGGGGATGCTTCAGCCGGCGTCGTTGGATGTCCGTCTGGGCGGCGAGTTCCGGGTGTTCGACTCCCACCGCTACTCATGCATCGACCCATCGCGGTCGCAGCCGGACCTTACGCGGCTGGTGGTGCCTGCGGCGGGGGAGCCGTTTGTGCTGCATCCGGGGGAGTTCGTGTTGGCGGCGACGTTGGAGTGGGTGTCGTTGCCGGATGATCTGGCTGCCCGGCTGGAGGGCAAGAGCTCGTTGGGGCGGCTTGGGTTGGTGACGCATTCGACGGCGGGGTTCATCGATCCGGGGTTCGAGGGTCACATCACGCTGGAGCTGGCGAACCTGGCCCGCCTGCCGATCAAGTTGTGGCCGGGGATGAAGGTGGGCCAGTTGGCGGTGACGCAGATGAGTGGCCCGGCTGAGCATCCGTACGGGAGCGCGGTGCGCGGCTCCCGGTATCAGGGGCAGAGGGGGCCGACCGCATCCCGGTCGTGGCAGAACTTCCACCGCACCGTCCTGCCTGGGTAGGGTGCGGACGCACCGGTGCCCCGCCTGAATTCACCTCAGGCGGGGCACCGTCATACACACCGGATCAGTGGAGATCCCCTCCGTGTTCCTCGCTCATCCGTGAGGCTTCTTCCCACGTCAGTGCCCGACGGCCGTACACGAACTGAGCGCCTTCGGAGTGGAGCTTGTCCAGGAGACGCTGTGTCCGATCACGCGCATCCTGAGCAGCTTCCTGGGCGTACCACTCGACCAGTTCCTCGGGCGTTGCGTCCATGACGACGAAGGCGTCAACGACGCTGGAGAAGACAGCGAGACGGCCATCCGGCTGCTTGATGATCTGATGCCCCACGATCGGTGTCCCTACTTCTCGTTGTTGCGGTCGGCGGCGGGTACCTGAACGAGGTGGGCGAACCGCTCGTCGGGGCCCGGCCCGACCTGCACGCCCTCGGGGTACTCCATCTCCGCCGTGGCATGGCAGACGACGTAAGTCTCGTCCCCGTCCAGGTGCACTGCCACGTACTGGCCCGCGAACCCGACGATCCGACCCGCCCGGCCCTCGTGCTTCACCTCCAACCCGACACGGAGGTTCAACCCGTAGTAGTTCCGGATGTGCTCGACGCTATTCTCGACGCGGGTGCGGATACTGCGGGCGTCCTCACGCAGTTCCTCGGCCTGGTCCTCGATCTGGAAGCGCTGCTCCCACGGCATGGTCGGGTTCAGGGTGTTGAGGAGTTCGCGGGCCTTGCGCTCGTAGGTGGCGGCGTCGGCGTAGATGGCAGCTGCGCTCATGCTGGTGTCCTCACTTCTCGGTGGCGTGGTCGGCAGGTGGCTGTCCGGTACCAGCGCAGTCCTTCAAGCCTGGCGCGGCGGTGCCGTCGGCGGAGCGAGCCCAGTGGGCGCGCACGGTGCCGTCGGCCTTCAACTGGTACGAGCGTTCGCAGACGGTGCAGACCCCGCGTGGGACGGCAAGTGCCATGGTCGGTGTCCTCACTTCTCGGTGGTGCGGTCGGCGCCGTACACGTCCCCGTCGTCGTAGATCGGGTCAGCGGGCGTGTCGGTCGGGATGGTGGCGCTCGGGTCGGGGCCGTAGGTGGCGCCGTCGTCGTAGATGCCGGCCATGGTCGCTGTCCTCACTTCTCGGTGTTCTTGAAGGCAGTCACGCGTACCAGCGGCTGAAGTCCATGTCCTTCGTCTTGAGCGCAGCGGCGGCCAGTTCGGACGCGTTCGGTGCTCCCTCGGCAATCGCCTTCAGCACGTCCTCGTACAGCGAGTCCTCCATGCCGTGCTGCTCCTCATCGTCCCCAGATGCGGCAATCTGGGCGACGCGCTCGTTGATCTCCTGCATGTCCATGGTCGGTGTCCTCACTTCTCAGTGGTGGGCGGCTGCCCGTCGATGTTGGTGACAGCGGTACGGAACACGTCCAGGAGTTCGTCGGGCACTCGGTAGCCGACGACTTTCCCGAAGCCGGGGCCTTGAGCCAAGACCGGCAGTGGCATCCCGTCGGGCCAGTCGCCTCCCATGGCCCCGCTGCGTAGAGCGCGAGTCAGTGCCCCGCTGTGTCCGCGAAGGCTGGCCTCGGGCGAGTCGCGGAGGTCGTCTGCTGCCACGTACCCGCCTCGGGCGACGGCCTGGCGGACGATGCGCTGCGCGCGGGGCGGCAGACGGGTGAAGTAGTTCTCCGCGCGCGGCACGGTCCAGGAGGTGTCGATCTCGACGTTGGCGGCGTGTTCGGCGAGGAGGGCCAGGAGTCGGTCCTGGAAGTCTCCGGTGGGTTGGTCGATGGTGACCGTGATCTTCAAGATGCCTCCCGTTGCGATGAACCCGGATGAACGCCGGGCTAACGAGATGAGCGTAGCGCAGCCGGGCTCGTTTGTCAGCGGTCTATTGACGGTCTGCTAAACGGAGTTGATGGCCCGTTAGTCAGGGAGGCGCGCTACTGGGGCACGATAAGCTCACATATCAAGCCTCAAAATCGTAGAATGAGGCATGCACGAAGCCGAACTGACGAACCGCATCATCGCCGCCTCCGGGCCGCCCGCCGTCGACGACCTCACCACCTTCCTCCGCAAGCGCATTGCTGAGGACAAGGATGTCGCCGCAGAGTGCACCGGACCGGAGTGGCGGACCGACCCCAGCGACGGGGACAACGCTGAGCACATCGCCCGCCACGATCCCGCGCGCGTTCTCCGTGAATCAGACGCCAAGATCGCGGTCCTGGACGAACTGGACCTCGCAGTGCACGGCCAGCCACGCCCGTTCGTGGATGCCCTCTTGTTCGTGGCCCAGCAGATGGGCCTGGCGTACTCCGACCACCCGGACTACAAGGAGAGCTGGCGGCCGTGAGCGACTGGAGAACCGCCCTCGAACGGCTCATGACGTCATCCCTGGGGACGGAGATTCACGACACACAGGCGTGGGCCCTCACCATCACCAACTCCGACAAGCTGGAGGTCTTCCTGAACCCTGAGGACGCCGAGGGGCTCGAAGGTTGCCGACTATGGGGGATGCCTGTCCGAAAGAGCATCGGCGTACAGCAAGGCAAGGCGCTCATCTTCGACCACCGCAGCGGCAAGTACATCCGCAAGGGCGAGCAACTGGACTGGAAGTCATGAGCGCTGAGCGCCTGCCTGCCAGACAGGCCGAACCGCCGCTCCTACCCGACCAGTACAGCGCCGAACTCCGCGCCCGCCTCGCCACCCTCGACGCCGCCAGCGACCAACACGCCGCCGGACAACGCCCCGACAACACCACCCGCTCCTACGCCAGCGACTGGCGCACCTGGGAAACCTTCTGCACCCAACTCCAGATCCCCACCACCGCCGCCACCCGCGGCACCCTCCGCGCCTTCGTCGACTACCTCTGGAACCGCGAGAAACGCGCCTACGCCACCATCGACCGCAAGCTCGCCGGCGTCGTCGTCACCCTCCGGCGGCCGCCGTACAGCATCCTCGTCGACCCCGACGCCACCCGCGCCGCCCGCGAGTTGCTGAAGGACTACCGCAAGCAGGCCGAAGCCGCCGAGGAACCCAGGCGCGGCCGCGGCAAGGCACCCGCGATGCGGTTGGTCGACCTGCGGGTCATCGTCTCCAAGTGCGACACCGACATCTTCGGCCTCCGCGACCGCGCCATGATCCTCCTCGGCTTCGCCATCGCCGCCCGCCGCGCCGAACTCGCCGGACTCCGCCTCCGCAACATCCGCGACGACGACAACGGCCTCCTGGTCGACGTCCGCGTCTCCAAGACCGAACCCCGCACCGTCGCCGTCCCCTACGGCACCAACCCCGACACCTGCCCCGTCCGGGCCTGGAAGACGTGGGCCGCCGCCGCCCGCATCACCGACCCCGACCGGCACGCGTTCCGGTGTATCCACCACACCGGTGCCGTCCAACCCCAGGGCCTCTCCCCGCAGCGCGCCGGCGACCTCATCACGGCGGCCGGGCTGCGCGCCGGCTTCGAGGAGCTGTTCACCGGCCACTCAGTGCGGTCTGGCATGGCCACGGAGGCCCGCCGGGCGGGGAAGGACCGGAAGGCCATCGCTGCGGTGACTGGGCACGCGGACGGCTCGAAGGTCTTGGACGGCTACATGCAGATCGTTGACCAGTGGGACGAGAACGACAACGCACTGATTGGAATCGGCCTGTGAGCAGCGCACGCACCATGCACGAAGAGATCGCCGAATCGATGTTGGACGAGATCCTGACCCACCCTGGCGCAGCGGCTGTCCTCGCGGACTGGCGAAACCGCTTCAAGGCACGGGACTTCGACGAGCAGTACGTGGCCCAGATCGGACAGACCCAGCACGATCCCGCCTACTGGCCTCTGGAGCAGGTGGCAGCCTTCCTCAAGGTTCACACGGGGCTCATGGCCGGCTTGTACGCCCGCGTAGAGATCTCCGTGAACGCCATGCCCGGCCCGGACGCCGACCGTGTCGGCAACGCCGCCAAACTGCGAGGCACCCACCCGCTGTTCTGTCCGGAGCTGGACATGGAACAGAACGGCGCCGACTGCGATGGGTGGCTCTCCTGGAAGACTGACATCAGCATGAACAGGTCGTCCAGTCTGGGCCTCATCACCGACTGCGGAACATCTCCTGTGAACATGGGCCTGCTAGTCGAGCCTGGCGGAGTACCCCTTGAGGTGGGGACCTCGAAGCCGAGCCGAACCTACATGCACCTGCACATGGAAGGTGGCGTCGCGCGCTGGCCGTACCACTCCGACCGCATTGGGCTACTCATCAACGTGGAGCACATGCAGGCGAGAGCCCGCCGACCAGCACGCAAGGCAGCCTGATCCCGCTGCTAGGTGCCCGCCGCCAGCGCCTCGCGTAGGTAGACGGGGAGGGCTTGGCGGACGTCTGGTCCTGCTGTCCAGCCGTCGTCCTCGAGCTGGTCGGCTCTCACGATCGCGGCCGGTCCGTGGTCGGGGCGTGCGAGGGCCCGGTAGGTGTCGGTGCTGCGGGGTGGGTGGTGGGCGAGGTAGCCGGCCAGGACGGCGTGGGCGATGTCGGCGGGCGCCGCGGTGGTGGTGGCTCGTCCGTATGCTTCGCACATCCAGACACGGCTGACGGGCTCGTAGAGTTGGACTTCCCAGGTGATGCGCCGGGGGT
The DNA here is from genome assembly GCF_004328625.1 of Streptomyces seoulensis. Classification (NCBI taxonomy): domain Bacteria; kingdom Bacillati; phylum Actinomycetota; class Actinomycetes; order Kitasatosporales; family Streptomycetaceae; genus Streptomyces; species Streptomyces seoulensis. The sequence continues at coordinate 76,253 of NZ_CP032230.1, read as the reverse complement.
TGGTGTCTTCGCAGGTCATGCCCGCATCCTCCTCCCCGTGTGGGCGGGCAGATGCGGGTACTGGCGGGTTACTTGGGGTGTGTTCAGCGCTCGATGGAAGGCAGGTCGTCCTCGTCCCCGTCGTCGTACTCGGGTGCCAGCTTCGGGTCTCGCTTGAACACGTCGATCAGTCGGAACGCTCTTTGGCTGTACTCCCTGGGCAACCACAGTGCGGTGCCGACGATCGCTCCGACGAGGATCATCCCGAACCTGACAGCCTCTCTTTGCAGGTCCTTGTCCGCGGCTGTAGGCGGTGCGGGCTGCTCTGTGGGGGTGAGGTCGTCCTCGGGCACAACGGGTCCTTCTCGTCGGCGGGTGCGGGCATGCTATCCGCCGACCGGCGTGTCCCAGAATCCCGTGTGCGCGATGGTGTCGGCGGTGACGGGGGGCTGGCGTTGGGCGAGGGAGGGCTCGGTGGAGACGATCTGCCGGACCAGCTTGTTCGGGTAGTCGGTGGTGATGGGGCGGCCGCCCTGGCCGAGGATGAGGGCGTGGACGCCTTCGGCGGGCCGGATACGGTGCGGCAGGTACGCCTTCAACGCGGCCACGGTCAGCGACTCCAGGACGTGTTTCTTACCGACGGCCTCGTACTCGTAGTCGGGGGCGCGGACTTCCCAGGTGCCGTCCTGGACGTCGTAGAGGTGGCGGATGTCGACACGGGTGACCTCGGCGGGGCGCAAGCCCTCGAGGAGGAGGAAGGCGACGAGCCGGTCGCGTCGGTAGTGGCGGGCGTGGTCGGGGCCCCACATTCCGATGCAGTAGAAGAGCATGGCGCGTTCGGGTGGGGTGAGGCGGCGTGGGGGGTTGGCGTCGCGGTCGAGGCCGGAGCGCAGCATGGTCAGGTCGGGGACGAGGCGGATCGCGCCGTGCTGTTTGGCGGCTTCGTGCCATTGGGTGAGGGCGGTGATGCGCCGGTCGTGGGTGAGGGCTGCGGCGGGGTGGTGCTGTGCGATGTGGGTGAGGGCGTCGGGTCCGTTGAAGGGACGGCCGTCGAGTTGGTCGGTGAGGTAGCCGGCGCACCAGGCGGCGATGTCTTCGATGCTGATGTCGAAGGGGTTGATCGGGGGGTGCTGTGCGGCGCACCAGGTGAGCCAGCGGGTGATTTCACGCTCGTACTCGATGCGGCTGGACGAGCGCAGGGGTGCGGTGTCGAGCCAGTGGTTCAGGAGTGTGAGCGGTTCCATGGGGGTATTGTGCCCGCCCCCGACTCAAGATCAATACTTTCGGTAAAACCTCAGCTCACCACCCACTAGGGGATGTCGCGGGGGCGAGGGGCGGGGGTGGTCCGGCCGTACACCACGACGGGCTGCTGGGGGTGGGGGCTTCTGAGGTTTTACTGAAAGTGCAGGTGGGGGGTTGGGTTGGGGGTGCGGGTGCCTCTTGGAGGCTGCACGGATCACGCTACGGCCGATCCGCCGCGGTGTTCCCTCCGCTCCCCTTGGCCGCGCGCCGGGCGGGAGTTGGGCGGGCTTCGGGCGCCGGGCTAGCCAGGTGGTGAACTGGTTTTGTATGCTGCGCCTACGCAACACCCACACCTCAGGCCACCAACCCCCATCGGGCTGGTGGCCTTCTCCGTGTCCAGGGTCAGGCAGTGGCTTCCCAAAGACTGCGCGGCATGTGCTCGGTGCCGTTGAGCTTTCGGGGGCGCGAAGGGACGTTCCAGCCGGGGCGGGCGGGTCGGTGGGCGATGACATGCCATCCAGCTGCACGGAGACTGGCGCCCGTCTCGGCAGCCTGTGTGTATGTAATCAGCCGGGTGTAGCCGAGCGCTCGGGCTGCCCGCCATGCGGCGCCGTAGAGCATCGAGTTGGCGTTCGCGGTGCCGTCGGTGGCGGTGCGGGTGACCTCGAGGGTCTGGCCGTTGTCGAAGTGGCGGGCTACGGGCCGACCGACTATGGCAACACCGCGCAGAACTCCGTCTTCGTCGGCCACGCCTATGCAGAACTTGCAGCCGATGGGAGGGGCGTTGTGCCGGTGCCACATGGCGACGAAGGCTGCGGCGTCCTGGAAACGGACGGGTACGAGGTGAAGACTCACGGCGTCCTCCTATGCGGCTGGTGCCCACGATGCCCTTGCTGGCCGGGATCGTTGCCTCCGGTCAGGCGGCGAGGGCGAGACGGGCGGCGGCCTGGACGTAGGCGGCCTTGCGGGGGCGGTAGACGACGGCGAGGGCGGCGACCTGGGCGGGGGTGTAGCGGGTGCACTGGCGGGCGCGGCCCTTGGTGTAGGCGATGCCGGTGGTGCCGACCACGCCGGCCTTGGCGGCGTTCTTCCGGAGGGAGCTGGCGACGGTGCGGGCTTCCTTGGGGGTGAGGCCAGCGGCGAGGCAGTGGGTGGTGAGGGAGCCGTTGCCGCGGCGGTTGATGCGGGAGGCGGCGCGCTGGGTGCGGGTCCGGGTGCGGATGGTGTGGCGGGCCTGGCGGCTGCTGGCGTTCATGGTGGCTCCCCCTTGTGGTGCGGTGTGTGCCCACCATACCGAGATACGCATTGCCAAGCAATGCCTAGAACGGTATTGTCTGTGGTGTTGGGGCGCCGCCCCGACCACCATGCAATCTAGGCATGGCGTCGCAATGCAGACTGGAGGACACTGGCGTGGCAAACTCCCCCACGCGCCCGCCTGGCCACCCGCCAAACGGGCGCCCGAAGAAAGGACCCCGCCCCATGGCAGGCTCCCTCCGTTCGAGTGCGGCCGCCGGCGCCCGGCATCTGAGGCAGGAAGGCCATCACGAGTGGGCTCAGGCCATTGAGACGCTGCTGGCCCCTGGCGGATGGAACAAGCTGAAGCAGACTGCCGACCCGGCTGCCACCTCCCCTCTGAGCGTTTCCACGGATGACGAACTGAAGGCGGCGTTGCAGGACGCGCTCGACGAGTTCGAGACGTCGATTCGGATCGTGGCTGAGGAGGCGTACGAGAAGGTCCTGTCCGGTGAGTGGCTTCCCCCGAAGACGGGGCAGCGGCGCCTGAAGGGCACCGGTCTGAAGCGGGCGGTGCTGTCGGTGGACGTCAACGCCGAGCTCCGGGGGCGTCTCCAGGCCGAGTTGCCGCGTCTGTCGGACCAGGAGGGCCGTCGGATCAGTGAGGGCGGCATCATCATGGCGTACGCGTGCAGCGAGCTGGGGGTGGACAGGGGTACCGGCCTCGATATGAAGCTGTACTTGCCGGAGCCTGTGATCGCGCACTTCCGGTCTGCTTCCGAGTCTTCGGGTGTTTCGCTGGAGCAGGCTGCGGCTAAGGGGATCAGCGAGTTGCTGGATGGCTCGTGGTCGATGCCGAAGCCGGTTCGGTTCCCGAAGCACACGTGGGCTGATACCGGGTGGAACACCCTTCCGGTTCGGGTGGAGGACTCGCAGCGCACCGCGTTGCATGAGCTCGCGCCTGAGCTGTCGAAGGAGCTGGGTGCTCGCGTCTTCCCCGGCACGATCCTGCGGCAGGTGTTGATCAACCAGTTCGGGATGCCCGACTAAGTCGATTCCGGGGTGTGGGCTGGCCTGTGATGTGGCCGGGCCGGCCGCCACCTCTTCGTTGAGTACAACCTCATAGGAGATCCCTCATGGCTCAGGCCATTGAGGCCCCCGCTGGCACGATGGCGGAGGGCCCCACCTCGCACACCCAAAATCAGGTCGCCCGGCTGACTGCCCCGCAGCTCCGCCTGCTGCACGGTGGCATCAACCCGAACCGGGTCCAGAACCTTCGCGGGCTGGCTCACCTCGAAGCCTGGGACGTCCGGCGCCAGCTCATCCGCATCTTCGGCTTCGGTGGCTTCTCCATCGAGACGCTCTCTCTGGACCTGGTGCACAACCACGGGCAGGAGGGCTTCCGGCGGAAGAACAAGCAGGGCGAGTACTACGGCGACCCGTTCACGGCCTGGACGGTCGTCTACCGCGCCCAGGTCCGGCTGACCATCTACGACACCAGCGGGCGGGAGATCTCCCACTGGGAGGACGGGGCTGCCGGGGACGCGGTGAACCAGCCGTCGGTGGGCGATGCCCACGACATGGCGATGAAGACGAGCCTCTCGCAGGCGGTGAAGCGCTGTGCGACGAACTTGGGTGACCAGTTCGGGCTGTCGTTGTACAACGACGGTTCTCGTGACGCGGTGGTGCAGTTCTCTGCGGCTCATCCGCCGAGTGAGTGGCAGCGGCAGGCCGCGCCGGAGCCGGTGCCGGTGGACCCGCCGGTGAAGCCGGAACCGCAGGCGCCTTCCGTGGATGTGGAGGAGCCGCCGGCGCAGGCCGCCCATGCTGACGGGGTCGATCATCTGGCGCGGCTGCAGGGTCAGGCGTCGTCGTGCTGGGGGAACTCGGATGCGCTGGGTCAGATCGTCCTGGACGCGGAGAAGCACGGTGTCGCCGAGGCGGAGGTGACGCTGAGGGACCAGTCGGTGGTGACGTTCCGGGAGTTGCTGAACAACCAGATCAGTCGGCTCGGGCAGCAGGCGCAGGACAACGGGGAACGGGGGGCGGCCTGATGGGTTACCGCAACGATGACAACGCGCTCACGGTCATGGACTGGTTCTGTGGTGCTGGCGGGTCCTCGCAGGGCGTCCACGCTGTGCCTGGCGTCCGGGTGGCGCGAGCGGCGAACCATTGGCGGCTTGCGATTGAGTCGCACGCTGAGAACTTCCCGGAGACCAGTCACTACCAGGGCGACATCCGTAAGGCGCCGGTGTGGGACTGGCCCGTCACCGACATCTTCTGGGCGTCCCCGGAGTGCACCAACTGGTCGGTGGCCAAGGGGAAGAAGCGGGACTTCCAGAACGCCATGCAGGGCAGCCTCCTCGACCTCCTCGCCGGCCTCGACGACGAGGAGGAGCAGCCGACCGCGGAGGAGGAGTCCCGTGCGCTGATGGAGGAGGTGCCGCTGTATCTGCGCGGCGTGATCGAGCGGGGCGGCCTGGTCAAGGCCGGGATCGTCGAGAACGTCGTCGACGTCCGCGCCTGGGACCAGTGGGATCGCTGGATCGGTGAGATCCACAAGCTCGGATACCGCACCCGGATCATCGCCCTGAACTCGATGCACGCCAACCCGCGGTCCGTGCACCGGGCGCCACAATCCCGCGACCGCCTGTACGTCGGCTACTGGCACGAGTCGCTGGGTCGTACCCCCGACTGGGACAAGTGGCTGCGGCCGCGCGCCTGGTGCTCCGGCTGCGACACGTGGGTGCAGGCCATGCAGATGTTCAAGGACCCCAAGCGGGACATGGGCCGCTACCGGCAGCAGTACGTCTACCGGTGTCCGAACACTTCGTGCCGGAACCAGGTCGTCGAGCCGGAGGCTCTCCCGGCCGCCGCAGCGATCGACTGGTCGATCCCCGGTCAGCGCATCGGTGACCGTGCCAAGCCGCTTGCGGAGAAGACCCTCAGGCGGATCGAGGCCGGGTTGAAGAAGTTCGCCCGCCCGGTCCCGATGATGGTTCCGGCCGGCGGTACCTGGCGGGACGCGGCGGTCAGTGTCGGGGAGCCGATGCCTGCCCGTACCACCCGCGAGAACGATGCGCTGATGGTGCCGCCGCTCCTGGTCCCGGTGGAGGGCCGGGATGGGAAGGATGCTGCTTCGGCGCACGGGCCGCTGCGCACGATGACGACCCGGAACGAGACGGGGTTGGCGTGGCTGCCGTTCATCGCGGAGCTCCGCGGCGGCGGCTCTGTCGCCCGGTCGGTGGGCGAGTCCCTCGCCACTGTGACGGCGTCCGGTAACCATCACGGGCTCGTCGCCCCGGCCGGTGCCTCTGAGAACATGCTGATCCCGTACTACGGCACCGGCGCCCCGCGGTCCGTCAACGAGCCGATCGGCGCGCTCACCACCCGCGACCGGTATGCGCTGGTGCGGGGGGAGGTCGACATCGACGACGTTCTGTTCCGGATGCTCGAGCCTCACGAGATCGGGCGGGCCATGAGCTTCGCCGATGACTACATAGTCCTCGGTAACAAGCGGGAAAAGGTCCGGCAGTACGGCAACGCCGTCACGCCGAACGCCGCCGAGGTCCTGGTGTGCGCGCTGGTGGAGGCGATCACGGGTGAGGAGATAAGCCGGTCGGAGAGCAGCGGGTTCGTGGCTGCTGCGTGATCAGCTCTGGTGGTGGCCGGGCTCGCGGTGTGCGGGTCCGGCCTTTGTGTTTCCCGAGTGGAGGAGGTGGCCGCGGTGGCGGTTCGCGTTCGGGCCGTCGTGGTGGGTGTGGCGGCTGTGTGGGTGGCGGTGTGGGGGTGTCGTGAGAGGCGGCGTCTTCGGCGGGTGTTGGTGCGGGAGCGGGCGTCTCACGGGCTGGTGGAGGGGTGTCTGGTGCGGGATGTGGAGGTGTTTCGGCGCCGTCTGGAGCGGGTGGTGGCGGGGCGTGCGTGTGGGTGTGGGTCGTGTGGGCCGGTGTCGGTGTCGGAGGGAGGCTCCCGGTGAGTGCAGCAGCGTTGAGTAGTGAGGAATTGCGGCGGAGGTGGCTGGAGCACCGGTGGTTCCGGTATCGGGGGTGTGCTCCGGATGTGGATGACCCGTCGCGGATGGCTGGCGACACGCGGCTGCCGGTGGGGGCGCATCACGGGCCGGACGCTTTTGAGGCGGAGGGGCAGCGGGAGCGTCTGGAGCGTGAGGCTGCGGCTATCGCGGTGTGTGTGGCGTGTCCGGTGATGGTGCAGTGCGATGCGTATGCCTCGTCGGTGACGGTGGACGGGAAGTTGGCGGAGCCGGATGGGGTGTGGGGTGGCCGGCGGTCGTTGGAGCGGCATCGGGCGTTGGTGAAGCGGCGGGTCGCCACGGTGGCGGCGCCGAGGGCGGCGTTCGGGACGGCGCAGAAGCGGGCTGTGTTGGCGGCGCTGGCCGTGGTGTGGGAGCCGTTCCAGGTGGCGAGGGAGGCGTCTCGGTTGCTGGCGGTGTGGGGGGAGGGCCCTGCGGGCGGGGTGGATGTGCGGACGGCGAATTGGCAGCGGTCGCAGCTTGTCCGGTTGCTGGGGTTGCCGAAGGACGTGACACGGATGCGGGCTCTGGCGGTGGCGCGTGAGCGGGGGCTGCTGGAGGGGGTGGTTGTGGTGGCGGATGACGGCACGGTGCCTGCGGTGCCGCCGCCGACGAAGGTCCCGCCGGTGGCTGTGCTGCCGGTCCCGCGGCCGCGCCGCACCCCGACCAGCCGGCCGCGCCGTCCGCAGGTCCGGGTCATGCCCGGTCAGGTTCCGGTGTTGCCGGGCCAGTTGTCGTTCGAGTCTCTGATCCCCTCCAACCTGGGAGCTGCCGCATGACCGAGAACCACACCCCCACGCCCGTGGACGCCGCCGTGGATGGCGGGGAGGAGGCGGGGTTCGAGGTGATGTGCCGGGATGCGGTGCTGGCGGGGCGGGCGATGTCGTCGGGGGAGTTCCTGGCGGGTCTGTTGGCGCATGCGGAGCTGGCGACGGCGGGACGCCCGGACAAGCTCGCGGTGGATATATGGGCTGACCAGGACCCGGCGCTGATTCAAGCGGTGTGGGATCGGGCGTTGGCGGTGGGCTTCTATGCCGGGAGGTTGTCGTCGGCGCCGCGTCTGTTCGCGGATGAGATGGCGCGGGTGCAGGGCGTGTTCGAGGAGGTGGGGTTCAACGCGATGGGCGGGTTGTCGGCCAGGTCGCGGCGGTTGGTGGCTCCGGTGGAGGGGCGTCATCCGGCGGACGGCGAGTCGGAGCGCGGACGCTGATACACCGTCACGAACGGTGTGACAAGTCGCATGAGAGACACAAGGGGAAGGACCGGAGACAGATGGCGGGGTCAACGGGTAGGCTGGTGCCTGCGCCAGACATGCAGTCAGATGCAGTCCGACGCCACAAGACAATAAGGAACGGCCCCGCTGTAACCCTGATGCGGCAAACATCAGGAGCGGGGCCGGGCCGACACCACACTCAACCGAAGGTGCCGACAATGGCCAAGCGTACCCGTGGTCCCGACCACGTAGGCAGGGCAGCCCGAAGTTTCCGCGTATCTGGCGTGAAGATCACACCGCCGACGCACACGGGCCCTGTCACTTCTACCCCCGCAGTCGCATGACCGCCCAGGGCGAGGCCGTCCTCGCCTGGCTTGAGTCCGCTATCCGTGAGCGCGAGCGGGTGGCCAGCGATGCTGCTGCTGAAGCTGGTGGTGAGTGGCGGGAGGACCCGTTCGTCTACGGCGTGCGGGATCAGAAGAACGCCTTGGTGGCCAAGTCCCGCGAGGATCGGGCGCGTTCGATCGTTCACATCGCTGCCGCCGACCCTGCATCGGTTCTGCGTCGCTGCGCCGCCGACCGGAAGCTGCTGGGGCTTCACGGCGGCCGGGCGCACTCCTGCCCGGTGTGGGACGACGACGGAGACTTCGATCAGCGCGTCGACTTCTACGACCACGAGATCTGCCCCGCCGTTCAGTTCATCGCTCAGGGCTATGGCTGGACGGGAGGCGAGCGATGAGCGTCGAGGTGCTGCGTACCTACCGTTTCCGGTGCGACGAAGTCCAGTGCGCAACGTCGGTTCTCTCCGACACCAACGAGGCCCCCTCTGACTGGACGAAAGTCTCCAGCATCGCGCACCAGGCTTACGGCCCCCTGCCTTCAGTGAAGTCCGGCCGGGCTCGTCTGCATGCCATGAGCGCAGACGGCGTGCGGACCGTCGGACGCTTCTGGCTGCACCTGTGCCCTGCGCATCCGGACGCCGTCGCTGAGCACCTGCCGCAGACCGACAACCCCGGCGGCCAAGGCGTGACCGTCTCCTGCTCGTGCGGCGCTTGGTTGGCCAGCAGTGCCGGATTCGATGCCAAGAGCGTTTGGCTGAGGCACTTCGAGACTTCCCTCGCGTCGACGCAGGGGCAGACCCCACCCATTGAGGGAGATCGAGTGACGTAGTGCTTCCTGCGGGAGGTTCCTGAGCCCCTTGGCGGGGGCTTCACCCTCAACCGCTGGCCGCTGGTGTTGGCGCACCGTGCGCGGCCTACTTCCACGGCTCGAAGTTGGCGCTTCGAGCTAAGGCTCCGGAATCCCGGAGCGAGTGCTTCTACCACCGAAGCGAACCACCACCGAAGCGGGGCCCTTTTACGCTCCCGCACAACCGGAAGCAGGTACATAGTGCCTCAGCGCACCCCCACTTGTCAGCTTCGCAATCCCACGCATGGCGATTCGCGGCATATCTCCCCCCGCACGGGCGACACCCAGTGCCCCCAAACCCGACTCGCCGTGCCCCCCACACAACAGTGGCTCCACACCACCAGCGGCCGCATCACCACCTGCCCCCACTCCTGGATGACCGCCGTCCACTGGATCGCCGGCAGCGGCCTCTACACCCCCGCCCGCACCCACGGCCCCCGCTGGGGCACCACCACCATCGCCATCGCCCAGGAGATCGCCGCACTCAAGGAATGCCGGCCATCCGTCGACTACCTCGCCCGCAAGCTGAAGGTCGCCGAACGCACCGTCCAGTACCACCTCGGGATGCTCCGCGAAGCCGGACTCCTCGTCTACCGGACCAAGGGCACCCGCATCAGCGGCATCGGCGGCCGCGCCTCCGAGTTCGAGCGCGTCATCCCCGCCGCCTTCGACCACGCGCTCGGTATCCGCACCATCGGCGAGGGTGCAACGCGCCGCCCGATCGGCGCCGCCGAAGAGTCCCGGACCCTGCTGGGGAAGCTGGCGAAGAAGGCCGCCCGGAAGACCCGCCGCCCCCGCCACCGCACCCCCTCTTCGAAGGGACCGCGTTGCACCCCAATGGAGGGTGGTACTACTGGCACTTCTTCTGCGGCTAGTACTAACTCCCCCCCTGAGAGCAAGCTCGCAAGCGGGCAGGCAAAGTCCCCCACCCCGAAGAAGTCCAACCACAGGCCCCGGAAGCTGAACAAGATCGGCCGCCGCTTCCAGGTAGCCGGAGAACTCATCCGCACCGTCACCTGGCTGCAGCACGCCAACCGCGAACGCATCGCCTGGGTCATCCGCAAGTTCACCGACCAGGGCTGGACCGCCCGCGAGATCCAGGCCGCCGCCGAACTCACCCCCCTGCCCGCCCGCGGTGTCTCCCGGCCCTCCGGACTGCTCGCCTCCCGCCTCGCCTCCAAGCACCTCGTGTTCGACACCCCCGCCAAGCGGGCCGAGCTGGTCGCCATGTGGGAGGACTCCCAGCACGCCGCGCAGGAGCGCCACGCCGAGCCCGACTACAGCGACCTCGGTGCAGGCCCCCAGAGCGCCGCTGCCCGCCGCGCTTGGGACGTGGCGTTCAACACGATCAGCGGCCGCCTTGCCGCCGACACCACGCCCGTCGAAGACAGCCCGCTCGACCTCGAGGACCTCACCTCCGAGGAGGTCGTGCAGATGCGCCTGGACGCCATGGCCGACCCCGGCCTGCTCCTCACCACGATCGAACTGGCCGGCGAGCAGTACGCCCGCCGCCTCTACACCAGCCGGCTCGTCGATCAGACCCTCGCCCTCGAGGCCATCAACGCCCGCCGTAACACCCTCGCCCCCGCCTTCTGAACGGAGACCAACCGTGACCGAGCCCTACTACAGCGACGACCAGGTCACCCTGCTGCTCGGCGACGCGCTCGAGACCCTGCGCACCCTGGCGGATGCATCCGTCGACTGCGTGGTGACTTCCCCGCCGTACTACGGACTGCGGTCGTATGGCGTGGACGGCCAGTACGGTCTGGAAGCGTCGCCAGCCGAGTACGTGGAGACGATGCGAAGCCTGTTCGCCGAGGCGCGGCGGGTGCTCGCCGACGACGGGACGTTGTGGCTCAATCTTGGTGACTCCTACGTGTGCAGCCCCAAGGGCAGCGAGTCGAAAACAGACGGTCTCGTGGGCCGCAGCAACCACCTGACGACGCCTGCGGGGAGTGGCGGCAAGAGCGGCGGAGGGTTGGCGATGAAGCAGCTTCTCGGTATCCCGTGGCGGGTGGCGTTCGCGTTGCAGGACGACGGTTGGTTTCTCCGCAACGAGATCATCTGGAACAAGCCCAATGCCATGCCCGAGAGTGTCCGGGATCGGCTGTCGAACCGGCACGAGCACCTGTTCATGCTCGCTAAGCAGCCCCGCTATTGGTTCGATCTTGATTCAATTCGCTCCGCCTCCCGTACGGCAGACGACAGTAATGGCCGCAACCCCGGCGATGTCTGGTCCATCACGACCCGCCCGTACCCGGCCGCGCACTTTGCGGTGTTCCCGATCGACCTGCCACTGCGTTGCATCAAGGCTGGCTGCAAGCCCGGTGGAACCGTGCTTGATCCGTTCTCTGGGTCGGGTACGACCGGCGCGGCGGCCCGTCAACTCGGCAGGAAGTACATAGGCGTCGATCTCAATCCTGAGTACCACGAGCTGGCAAAGGGCCGGTTCGTTCAGGGTGTCCTCGACTTCGGCGGTGCTGCATGACCGACACCCCGCAGCTCTCCGGGAAAGACCTCGCCCGGCAAGCCCTCGAGACCTACAAAGCCGCCACCCGCACCTATCCCGGCGCCGCCCCGGCCAAGCCCAAGCGCAGGCGCCCACCGCGCAACGGAGAAGGCCGTGAGCCGGTCAGCCTCGCAACCGCCATCGCCAACCTGCACGCCGAAGCCCCCATGGAAGCGGGCCTCGCCGGCGGCAGCATCCACGACCAGTGGCCCTCCCTCTGCCCCCAGTACATCGGCCACGTCGAACCCGCCCACTACGAGGACCAGACCGGACGCCTCGACCTCCGCCCCGCCAGCCACGCCTACGCCGCACAACTCCGACTCCTCGGCGGGCAGCTCGCCAAGCAGATCAACGACAAGCTCGGCCGCCCCGTGGTCCGCACGATTCGTGTCCTGCCCGTCGCCAACCTCACCACCGCGGCGGCCGCTCTCCCGGACGCCCCCAAGCCGCAGCCCGGCCCGGTACGGACACGGGAGACCGCCAGCCCTGGCTACCGGCAGACGCTCGCCGCAGCCCTCCAACACCAGCCCACCCGCCCCAGCATCGACCCCTACCTTCAGCGGGCCATGCGACGGCAGGAAGCCGCCCTCCGCGCCAACCGGCAGCCCGAGCCCGCCGTGGACCTGGAGCAGGCGGCCGCCCGGCAGGTCGACCGGAGCGACGCCAGCCACCGGGCCGCCCTCGCCCGGAAGCGCCAAGAAGCCTCCGGCACCGCCCCCGCACCACGTCGGGCGTTCGACGTCGCCTGAGCGGAGGGAACACCACGGCGTATCTGGTGCACTGTTGGCGGCGATCACCCAGCACCACAGGGAGCCGCCATGCAACCCACCACCAGCCGCTACCCCCACACCTGGCACGCTGCCGAAACCGACCAAGAACGGGCGTGGCTCGACCAGTGGGCACGCGGCCACATCAACCCCGCCACCCTCCAACCCGGCACCCCCACACCCGAACCAGCCCTGACCGTCCGGAGCATCCGATGACCACCGCCCCGCCTCGCCCGCCGGCCACCCGCATCAACACCCCGCGAACCGCCCCCGCCTGGCCGCGGCCCACCCTCGTCCACGACCACCGCACCCTGTTCCTCGAACCCGCCTACGAGGACGGGCAGCCCTACGACGACGAGGACGACGAAGACGACGACTGAGCCCGCCCTCCCGGCTCAGGCGTATACCGCGGTATACACGCCCGCACAGAAATCCCAACCCGAAACCGCCTCCCAATCAGCAGCCCCACCCACCCGATCTGAGAAGCTATGGCCCGTCCGAGTACCGGAAACCCTCCGGGAAGCACACGGAACGGAGCACCATGCCTTCCAGCATCCTCGTCGTGTCCACCGACCCCCAAGGGTCAACCATCTGGTGGGCCGACCGCGTCGGCGACGACCTCCCCTTCGACTTCGCCGCCGCCCACGAAGACCCCGCCAGCCTCGCCGAACTGAAAAACCTCGGCGCGCAGATCCACGTCATCTGCAACCAGAAGGGCGGAGTCGGCAAGACCACCACCGCCGTCAACCTCGCCGCCGTCGCCCACGACGTCCTCGGCGACACCGACAGCCGGCAGCACGTCTTCATCGACACCCCCGGCAGCCTCGAGAACGAACACATCCTCGCCGCCGCCCTCGACGTCGCCGACGACGTTCTGGTCCCCATGCCCCCCGAGCCCCTCGCGTTCGACCCGACCGCCCGCACCATCGAGCGGGTCATCGTGCCCCGTGGCCTGCCCTACACCGTCGTCATCAACGCCTGGGACCCCCGCGACGGTGTTGCCGACCTCAACGACACCATCGCCTACATCGACGCCATGGGCTGGCCCCGCGCGAAGACCGTCATCCGCCGATACAAGATCCACACCCGTGCGGCGTCCGAAGGGAAGGTCGTCACCCAGTACGCCGACAACGGCACCACCCTCCGCGCCCGCGAGGACTACTTCCGCCTGGCCCTCGAGCGCGGCTACGGAGGCCGACGCTAATGTCCGGCAAGCGCATCTCCCTCGCCTCCCTCGCCACCAGCAAAGTCGAGACCGTGCCCGGCGCCAGCCGACCCGACCTGCTCCACGTACACCCGAACACCGTCGCCCCCACCCCGCTGAACCCGCGACGGAACTTCGACGAAACCGAACTCACCGAGCTCGGCGAAGACATGCGGGCCGGGCAGCTCCAGCCCTGCGTAGCCGTCCCCAAAGCCAGCTACCTCAAGCTCTATCCGGAGCACGCCGACGAGCTCCCGGACACCTGCCGGTACGTGATGGCTGCTGGTGAACGCCGCTGGCGCGCGGCCGTGAACGTCGGCCTGGAGAGTCTGGATCTTCTGATCCGGCACGACCTCACCGAGTCCCGTATCCGGTTCCTCGCCGCGGTGCTGTCCGAGAACGTGCAGCGCGCCAACTTCAACCCCATCGAGGAAGCCAACGGCCTGCACGCCATGCTCACCCTCCACGACGGCAACCAGTCCGCCGCGGCCAAGGCCATGGGCAAGTCGAAGCAGTGGTTCAACCAGCGCATCGGCCTGCTTCGGCTCACCGACGAGATGGTGCAGCTTGTTCTCGACGGCCAGCTGACTGCGTTCCGGGAGATGCGCCGCTATGCGGCGATGCCGCCGGAGGAGCAGTACGCCACCTGGAAGCTGGACCAGGAGCAGCCCCGCCCCACCAAGCAGCAGCGGCCGGGCGTCGCCGAGACCCCGGCGGCGTATACCGCGGTATACACGGTGCCCGAGACGCCTCCCGTGGAGCCTGCGGTTGCCAGCAGACCTGAGGTGGAGGCGCCGGCCCAAGTGGAGGTACCAGCCCAGCAGGAGGCCGACGCGTATACCGCGGTATACCCGCCAGCGGAGGCGGCACCGGCTCCCAAGCCGGCCGTACCGGCACACCCCAACCCCAGCGACGGCGGGCCGGAACTGGGCAAGACCCGCACCGCGGAGTCGATTCCGGAGCCGCGTGACACCACTGCGGCGGAAGCGGAGAATCAGGCACCGCGCTTCCCCTACGAGCATGGCGGCGAGGCTCTCTTCTTGCTCTTGCGGAAGATGGCCGCCGAAGATCGGGCGACCGTCTTCCTTGGCCTCGGCCGTGATGAGGAGACTCAGGCGGCAGTCAAGGCTCGACAAGCATGACCGCGGCCCCGGCCTGCCTGCCCTGACGGGTGGCGGCCGGGGCCGCTTTCGTCGTCTCAGCGGGCCTTCGCCGCACGCCAGACCCGCCCCGGCCAACGGCGGGCAAGCGGAAGGGAATCAACCCCTACCGGGTGGTGAACTGCCGGACTAGACTGCCGTCACCTGACGGGCACGCCCACACACCACCCCCGCGTGTAGCGGCCCCCGAAGCGTTCAGGTCCCACGACTTCCCGCCGCCCCCCAGCCGCCACCCCGAAGCAGAGATATCCCTATATCACCCCAGAGCTTCACTCGCGGTAGTGGAACGAGCCACACGAGTAGCCACATCCGGTCACAACAGCGTTAAAACACGACCCGACCACCCACACCCACACCCAGCCATGCCACAGTGACCTACCGGTGCAGTGGACTGGCAGCCACACACCAACCCGCCAGGGCTCGACCAACCCCACGGGACCCTTCCCAGCTGCCGGAGGATGTGGAGCCGGACCTATGTCCGCAGCAGAGCCGGCCAACCCCCGCCCCCTGAACAATCCCACCCGCCCCGCCGTAATCGACCTCGCACGGCGCCGCGCACGGACCACAGCCCAGGGACGGTGGCACATGACCACACCAGAACCACCCGCTCCCCAACCCCCCGCCACGCCCGCCATGAAAGCCTGGGCGGAAACCCTTGAGACCCGGTTCACCGGCCTGGGTCTCACCCTCGCCGACGAGGACACCGCAGCCGCCTTCCGGCTCACACTCCAGATCTGCGCGCAGGCCATAGAGGGCTCCCAGGCGACCGGCCTCATTCACGTAGAGGACAGCGAGCTCGCCGAACTCCTCGCCATGGTCCGGGGGATGGAACAGGCACCGGGCCTCATCTGAATATGCCTCTCTGATGTGCCGTCTCTCCAAAGGGTCTTGACTACCCACCAACACACTCTGTTGATCATTTTTGACGATGAGTTCAACACCCGCCCCACCCATGCCATGATGGGCGTCCGGACCACCGGAGTCACACCATCCGGCCTCCGGCGCGCGCCCCGCACACCCACAGCCCGGTGCACGCGCCACCGGCCGCCTAGGGGACGGGGACACAACCCATGGGCACCAGAACCGACGAAGACGACGCAGCCTCACGCCTAGCCGTCCTCCACCAGTACTTCCGCGAACACCCCGTCACCGGACCCGTCGAAGGCCACCGCACCACCACCGAGGCCGGCACCCCGCTGAACCTCAGCACCCACGACCACATCACCGCCTCCGTCCACGAAGTCACCGATCACACCCGCGCCGTCAACCCCGACGCCGGCCCCGCACCCGCCACGGTCGATGCCGTCTACGACTGGTGCCGGGAACACACCGCGCACGCCCCCGAAGAGGCCCGGCTGCGTCTCGCCGTCATCGAACGCCGCCACTACCTCGAACACTCCCTGCGCGCCGGGGACCGGCTCGTCATCCGCAAGGAACGCTGCCCCAAATGCCGCACGTTCGGCCTGGAGTGGCTGCGATCGGACCAGCGGGCTATCTGCACCAACCGGCGCTGCACCGCACGTGACGGCGCCAGCCGACGCTTCACCGTCGCCCACCTCGCGCACGCCTGGGTGATGTCCCAGGAAACTTTCCGTCAGGCCCGTGCAACCTGACTGATGGTTCGCGTGTCAAAGACTGTAGGTTCAACAACCTCATAACCCTCACCAGCGCACACCCCCACAAGGGGTTGCGTGTCCGAGTCTCGGCCGCCGGAGCTGCGAACGATGGCCGCCTGAGAACGGGAGGCCGCTATGGCCGCAAGCATGCTCACCCCCTACGAGCCTGCCGCTGACGAAATCAGCGTGCCGGAGGCTCTCCTTCTGTTCGCCGAGACCGGGCACCCCATCGCGCGGGAGACGCTCGTCCGGCAGTGCAAGCTCCAGGGTGTGGAGCTCAACCAGGCCGGCCGGGGCAGGCCCGTGAAGGCGTCGTGGTCGGATCTGCTGGTGGTGCATGCGCGGTGGGTGGACTCCCGCTGACCTGCTGCTGAGTTCAAGTGGGGCCTTCGCCTGTGACGGGCGGGGGCCCCTTTCTCATACCCAACCCCGAGAAAGCATTGTGACTCCATGCTTAGAGGGGTATGGTGGAGGCGTAGCAAGGCAACACCGCATCAGCGACAGCCTGTTGCCCCTCTCTCGCACCCCCTGGAGCCACCGTGGCCGTGATGACGCACGCCCGAATCGACACCGTCGACTACCGCGACCTCCCCACGGACATCCAGGACACCTTCGACGAGCTGATGGAGCAGGCCGACGAAGCGGGCACAAACGACCACTTCCTCACCCTCATGGCCCGCGCCGCCGCCACCATCGGCATGACCCTCCCCCCGAGCGGCGACATACGGCGCTGCGCCTGCTCCTGCGTCTGCGGCCTCGTCTTCGACGCCGAACACCCCGACGCCCACGTCATCGAGTGGACCGGCGGCTACAACCTCGGCCGCGTCCAGTGCCCCACCTGCGCCGACCACCACCGCGAAACCGCCTAACTCAGAGGAGAGCGCCCTATGGCTGGCTACACAATCCCTTCCCTCACGCGGGATGAGGCCTCTCAGGAGGCCCGCAGTAACCGGCGTCCGAGCGAGTGCCCCGAGTGCCGCCCCGGCTTCCCCGTCCAGCACTGGCCTAGCAGGTTCTGCCGCAGCAGCTTCCGGCCCGACGACGAGGGCACCGACCGGGTCACCCGCGTGCACTGCACCTGTGACCTCTGCTTCTGATCCCTCCGCCGACTCCCCGGCCGTGCACGTTCACGCTGCACGGCCGGGTGACCCACCCCCCGCACGACCACAGGGAGAACCACATGCACACCACTCGGCTCCGCCCCCTCACCCCCGCCCAGCAGGCCGAAGTCTTCGCCGAGTGGAACGACCTCCCCCACGCCCGCATCACCAGCCACCACGACGCCGCACACATCTTCACCGCCAGCCTCACCGAACTCGAAGCCTGGTACCTGGCTGCCGGCGGCACCATCACCCACCAGCCCGCCGGAGACGGCGTCACCAAGTGGACCCTCACCACCACCGTCAACCACGGCACCGGCACCCCCCTCTACGTCCACGCCCTCGCCCTGGACACCGACCTCATCGACGACTACTGCCGCCCCGCCATCACCCACCCCACCGCCTGAAAGGGCCACCCCCATGACCACCATGACCAGCGAGGCGACCACGCCCAGCCCCTTCGCCCGCGACCCGTTCTACTGCCTCGGCATCGCCGACGCCTACGACGAGTACACCGCTGGCGAGGACATCCACGCCTTGAAGCAGCGCGCCGAGGAGATGCTCGACGCCGCCCCCACCGGCCTCGTCCCCGCCAACCTGTACGTATGCGGCTACGCCACCGCCATCGCCGGTCTCCTCAACGGGCACATCGCACAGATCGGCGCCCAGACCGAGGTCGCCCACCGCTGGCTCACCGAGCAGGAGCGCGCCGCATGAGCGCCGCCCGCGACCAGGTCGAGTCCTGGCTGGCCCGCGCGTCCTCCGACGAGGTGGAACTGGAGGAAGCCATCGGCGATCTCGACGACTACCGAGACGAGGTCCTGCGAGAGGCGAAGGCTGAGGTCGTCGCCTGGTTGGCCAAGAAGGCCCGTGAGGGCGAAGACATTGGCGTTCTTGCCTCGAAGGTCGACCGCGGCGCCATCCGCCTGTTTCTCGACATCGACCAGTGACCTGGCCCGACGGCATCGCCCTCGCCGTCGGCCTCACCACCATCGCCCTCCTCAACCACACCCCCCACGCCCGACGGAGCACCACCACACCCCGCACCGACAGGGAGCAAGGCCATGACCCGCACCCGCACCACGGCCAGCACGGCGAAGAAGACCACCAGCAGCGCGCAGCCCGCGAAGAAGACGGCGAAGAAGGCCACCCCCGCCAAGACCGCGGCCGCCCGCAAGACCACCGCCGCCAAGAAGACGCCGGCCCCCCGCCTCTCCCTCGTCAACCCCCCCACCACCAACCTCCCCACACGCCACACCCCCTGGATGACCGACCTCCAGGGCTACGCCACCCTCGCCGCCCGCATCGCCGGCATCCACACCCCCCACATCCGCGACTGGCACGACCACCGCAACGGCACCACCACCCGCCGACTCCCCGACAACGCCGTCCTCCACTACACCCTCAACACCCGCACCCTCACCTGGCAGGGCCACTGCCCCATGGGCGCCCTCCACCAGTACGAGATAGCCAACCCCTCCGACACCACCGCCGCCCGCGTCCAGACCGCCACCTGCACCACCCCCCACACCGACCTCAGCCACATCCAGGGCCTCAGCCCCATCGAGTGGCAGGAAGTCGGCATCGACCCGGCGGTCACCCTCACCCGGCCCCTGCCCGGCGCCCCGGACACCCGCAGCATCACCATCCCCCTCCCCACCCGGCCGCGGGCCCTCGGCGACCAGCTCACCCACTCGGCCGCCGGCACCGACGACACCCAGCCCATCCCCGCCATCCACCCCGCCACCGACGACGCACCCAAGGAGCACCCCCAGCCGTGACCAACCACGACCCCGTCAGCGAACTGGCCCGCGTCCTGTACAACGCCCTCCACGACGAGGACCCCCGTGTCGCCCCCCTCTTCGGCCACGACACCGACATCCTCCGCCCCGTGCTCTCCACCGTCCTCGCCGAAGCGGCCACCCAGCGATGGATTCAGAAGCAACTCGACGAGACCGCCATCCGCTCCATCGACTTCCGCAACGGCATGCACATGGACCTGCAAGCCGCCCGCGAACTCCTCGCCCACCAGGTCGCCGCCGCCCGCACCATGCTCGGCGACGCCCCGAACTACAGCGAGACCAAGCTGGAGTGGGACATCAAGGTCGCCGAGTCCCCCGAGCTGTACACCATCGTCATCCAGCGGCACGCCCCCGGCGCCCTCACCCCGCACGAGGCCCGGCAGAAGGCCGAAGCCCGCGTCGCCGAGCTGGAAGCCGAGCTGCGCCGGCTGCGAGGTGACACCGATGGCTGACCACGACCCGGCCTACGTCGACACCCTCGCCACCGAACTCTGCCGGCGGCACACCGCACTCCTCGCCACCGCCGAGAACGACCTCGCCGTCCTCCGCAGCCGCATCGCCCTCACCGTCGCCTTCATCCACGACCCCACCCAAGACCGCGACGCCCGCACCAACCTCGCCCGACGCCTTCAACTCCCCGAACCCGGACCCCAGTGATGACCGAGGAAGAAGTCGCCTGCCTCGGCAAGACCCGCTTCCTCACCCGCCGGGCCGCGAAGAGACGCGCCAACCAGATACGCCGCGAAGGCGGACCGGCCATGCGCCCCTACGACTGCGACTTCTGCCCGCACTTCCACGTAGGGCACCGCCCCGGCCAAGCCACGTACATGCGGCACGGCATCCCACTCCAGGAGACCCAACCATGACCACCACGACCCCCGACGAATCCTTCAGCGTCTACCTCGCCGGCGAACAGATCGAAGGCACCAACCTCGGCATCACCTACATCCGCGTCGCCACCCCCATAGGCGACCTCCGCATGACCACCGAAGAAGCCCAGCAGCTCGCCGCCACCCTCCAGCACGCAGCCCTCTACGACCACACCCCCCAGAGCACCTACGACTGGGAACCCGAGCCAGCTCTCACCGTCACCGTGTACGGGCTCGCCGGACCTCAGGGCAGCAAGTCCCCCGTCGGCTGGGGCCGCAGCCGCAAGACCGGCAAAGCCATCCCCCTCATGCGGGAGTCATCCGCCAAGGTCAAGCCCTGGCGCGACAAGGTCACCGCAGCCATCACCGAAGCCCTCGACGGCGCCCAGCCCCTCGTCGGACCCGTACGAGCCGACATCACCTTCACCATGCCCAAGCCCGGCCGCGCCCCCAAACGCCGCCGCACCTACCCCGCAGTCAGCCCCGACATCGACAAGCTCGAACGCTCCACCTACGACGCCATCACCACAGCCAAAGCCTGGGAAGACGACGGACGCGTCATCGAGAACCACAACCGCAAGGTCTACCCCGACGAGCACCCCGACGCCCTGCCCGAGCCCGGCGCGATCATCCGCCTGTACACCCTCACCGGAGACCACCGATGACCACCGCGACCCGCCACGACACAACTCCCGCCACCCGGTCTGCCGACTGGCGCACCCGAGCCGCCTGCCAGAACCTCGACATCGACACCATCTACTCCGACGAACGCGGCGACCAGGCCGAAGTACAGGCCGCCTGCCTTCGCTGCCCCGTCCGCACCCTCTGCCTGGCCGACGCCACCCGCTGGGAGGAAGGCCCCTACCAGCCGTGGGGTGTCGCCGGCGGTCTCACCCACCTGCAGCGACAGGCCCTGCGTGTCCACGCCCTCCTCGGCGAGCACCCTGACCTGAAGCAGGCCGGGATGCTGGTGCTGCCGCAGACGTTCGGGGATCTGCTGTGGAAGCTGCGGGACTGGTCGCTCGCCGCGGTCGTCACCGAGTTCCGTGGACAAGGGGTGACCGCGTCGGCGGTGACGATCCGGGTGGCGATGTGGTGGCTGGGCTGCCGTGCCGCGCTGGTGGCGCAGCCGTGGTCTGGTGACGGCCGCCTGATGTCCGTTCAGATCCACGACGACCACCAGCAGTTGGTGCAGAAGCTGACGGCCATGGGTGTGTCCCGGACGAACATCGCCCTCCACCTGGGGGTGTCGCCGGAGCAGGTGCAGGCGGCGAGGCAGGCGTGGAAGCGGGCTGCGGAACGAGCAGGACAGGAACTGGCGGCATGAGTCGACAGATCGCCCCGCACGCCACGGCGAACCGGTACGCCTACGGATGCCGGTGCCGGCCGTGCACCGTCGCTGCCACCCGCGCGGACGCCGAACGCAAACTGGACCGTCTCGCCGGCAAGCCGCGAAGTGTCCCGGCTGACCCCGTAGTGACTCACGTCAAAGCGCTGACCGCCCGCGGACTCACCTCCTTGCAGATCGCCCGCGAAGCAGGAATCGAACCGTCGACCGTGCGCCGCCTGATGGACGGCAAGCAGAAAACAACATGGTCGCGTACCGCTACGAAGGTCCTGGCCGTTCCGCTCGATGTCCGAGTCTCTCTGGGCGACGTTCCGGCGGTCGGTGCTGTCCGCCGGGTTCGTGCCCTGTACGCGCTGGGGCACTTCAACCACGAGATAGCATCCGCCGCCGGAATCTCACGGGATGCCGTAAGCGCGCTGGCTGCTGGCCGGTGGCCCACCATCAAGGTCGGTATGGATGAGCAAGTCCGTGCAGCGTACGACCGCATGTCGATGCGAACTGGGACGTCGTGGAAGACCCGGACTGTGGCCGAGCGCCACGGATGGGCTCCTCCGCTGGCCTGGGATGACGACACCATCGACGACCCTACGGCGGTACCAGTCACCGAGGGCCCCGAGCCGGTAGCTACGGATGGCGACAACCTGGCCGCCCGCTGGCTGATGGGTGAGTCCGTGGTCCTCACCGAGGACGCCAAGCGTGAGGTGCTGCTCCACCTGTTCGAGTGGACCAACGACACAGCAGCCGAGATCGCAGAGAAGCTCGACCTGTCCCCAGTGGCCGCGGAGAAGCGGTGGGAGCGGGCGAAGAAAGCGGCCGCTCTGGAAGGCCGGCGGATGTGGCGGCGTGTGTACCAGCCGCGTGAACGAACCCTGAAGCAGAACGAGATGGAGGAAGCAGCATGAGTAACGGCACCGAGATCACACTGATCGGGAACCTCGTCGACGAAGTTGAGCTGCGTTTTACGCCGGGGGGTGCGGCGGTTGCGAAGTTCCGGGTGGCGTCGACGCCGCGGAAGTTCAACCGGGACACGAACACCTGGGAAGACGACAAGGACGGCAGCCTGTTCCTGACCTGCTCGGTGTGGCGTCAGGCGGCAGAAAATTGTGCGGAGACCTTGCAGAAGGGCATGCGGGTGATCGTGCAGGGCCGTCTGAAGCAGCGGTCGTACGACGACAATCAGGGAGTCCGACGCACGGTCTACGAGGTGGATTGCGAGGAAGTCGGTCCCAGCCTTCGCAGCGCGACGGCGAAGGTGACGAAGGCGTCGGGTGGCTCCCGTGGTGGTCAGGGCGGCGGCCAGGGCCAGGGTCAGGGTGGTGGCGGCTGGTCGTCTGGTGGCCGGCAGCAGGGTGGTGGGCAGTCGGAGGACCCGTGGGCGTCGTCGGCGCCGGCTGGGGGTCAGCAGGACGGTAGTTGGGATAGTCCGCCTTTCTAGCCTGCGGTGTTGTGTGAGGGGTCTGGCCGTGTGGTCGGGCCCCTCTTGTGTGTCTGCACCCAATCCGTCTCAAGCATTGTGACCCCATGCCTAAACCGGTATGGTGGAACCTCAGGCACACCCCCACCAACCCACCGGGGACACCCATGCTCACCTGCGACTGCGACGCCACCCCCGAAGAGCGGGCGGCAGGCATCCACGGCCCCGACTGCATCCACCACACCCTCCCCGCAGACGACCCGTCCGACCACTACGGCCAGTAGACCCGCCGCCCCTTCCCCCACGGGGGCTTCCTCGGGGCCGTGCAGCACACCCCCACCGCTGCACGGCCCCACCCACACCCCGAGGAGACCTGTGACCAGCCCGCTCACCGACCAGCAGCTCGACGGCATCGAAGCCCGCGCGGACGCCGCCACCCCCGGCACCTGGACAGCCGTCGAACTCCCGCCCAACGAGCACGATCCTCGCCCCGTCTACTGGGTGAAAACCGAGTACATCGACGAAGACGGCTGCACCACCCGCCAGACCGTCGCGGATGCGCCCTGGCGAATGGCTGACGCCGAGTACATCGCCGCGATGCGCCCCGAGGTGGCGAAGATCCTTGTCACCGAAGCCCGTCGCCTCCGTGCCGAGCTGGCCGCTACTCGAACGAACTCCCTCACCACCGAGGCTGACGAACTTGTCGCGCACTGCCCCGAGCACGGGAGCCGCGACACCGTCTGGATGAACTGCCACTGCGACGTCGCCGCCGACATGCGCCGCCGTGCCCTCGTTCCGACGTCCGTCGCTTCCGAGGGTGGCGCCCTGTGACCGCCCTCACCCTGCATCCCGACGCCCTCGCCGCCAAGCACGCCACCATCAAAGCCTGGCGGGACAGCCAGAGCCAGCGACCCGAAACCCTCACCGGCTGGACCATCACCCGCGCCCAGGACGGACTGCTCCACGTGTCCGCCCAACTCTCCGGCCCCGACCCGGCAGCCGCGTTGACCGCGTTCGCGGCCCGGCAGGCTTCGTTCCTGACGATCCGTGCGAACCCGTGCGGGGAGGATCTGCTGCCCGTCCTGGACTTCACGGTGCCGGGGCGTACGGCGGCGGTGTGGCGGCTGGACGGGGTGTGGGTGGAGGTGTGGCACCCCGACCCGGCCCCGACGGCTCACGGGCCCGTACAGGCCGTGCTACGGCCGGTGTCTGTGCGGCGCCCGCTGGGTCGTCCTGGTGCCCGGCTCCCGTTCACCCGCCGCAGCCGCAAGGAGACCACCGCATGAGCCCGACCCGTATCCAGCGCCGCCGTACGGCCGGGTGGACGGCGCCCCTCGACGCTCAGGGCCGCAAGCCGGTCTACGTCGGACGTGGCAGTCAGTGGGGTAACCCCTGGGTCGTCATCAAGACGGACACCGGCACCGGGTGGGCCGTGAACTGGGCAGGCCACACGCAGCAGCAGCGACCTAAGGGACTGCGGGACTTCATTCTCGCCAACGACCAGCGTGACGCCCACACCCTGGCGGTCGAGTTGTTCGAGATCTACGTCAACCACCGCCCGCAACTGTGGGTGGCGGTCCCTAAGCAGCTCGCGGGTCGGGACCTCATGTGCTGGTGCGCCGAGTCACTGCCCTGCCACGCCGCAGTCCTGCTCGCCCTCGCCAACGAGGGGAGTAGCGAGTGACCGCACCCGTTCAGGTGGGCCCGTCGCAGTCCAGTGACGGGCCCCGCCCACACCCCGACACACTCACACCCCGACAACTCCAAGTCCTCCAACTCGCCGCCAACGGCCACTCCAACCGGCTCATCGCCCACCACCTCAACACCAGTGAAAACACCGTCAAAACCCAGATGGCCGAAGTCTTCAAACGGCTCCACGTCAACGACCGCGCCCAAGCCGTCGGTGTCGCCAGCCAGGCCGGGATCGTCACCGTCACCACCTACCGCGAACCCAGCAGCCCGGCCGGCGGGCAGCCCACGCTGGAGCAGATGTTCAACCTGATCGGCCGGGCCGAACGCAAAGGCGGCCTCGACTACAGCGAGGGCGACCGGCTGCGGGAAGGACTCCGCGGGCTGATCGCCGCTCACTTGGAGACGGAAGCGCTGCTGGACGAGGAACGCCGACAGTGCACCAACCTCCGCACGTCTAGGCAGCGGTGGAAGCAGCGCGCCTTGCAGGCCGGGACCGTGCCGGTGGATGCGGGTGGGGTGCGTCGGGTGACGGAGCTGGCGAAACGGTGGCTGCACATTCCTGCGAAGCGGGCCGCGGGCCAGCAGGTCCTTGCCGCGCTCTCCAGCGTTCCCGACAGCCCAGCCCCGCAAAGCCGGGCGTCCTGACACCGAACAACGCCCAGGAGGGCCCGTGCGAATACCCCCGCTCCTCGCCCAGAGCGTCCTCGTCGGCGTCATAGCCGTGGGTACTGCCTGGGGATGGCTGACTCTGATCGGCGCCCGTGTGTTGTCGCCGGGTGCGGTCATCGTCTGCACGATCGTCGCCGTCGCTCTCGCCATGGCTGTGGAGGCGGGATGGCGGGCTGTCCGCTACCACCGGCGCCGCCGCGCCCACGCCCGAACCGTTAAGACAAGGAAGGCACTCTGATGCTGTCGTTCGTCCTCTGGGGAATCGGTATAGCTGTCGTCGTATGCGGCCTGGCCTCGCTGTTTACCCGACGCCTTCCCTTGCACAAGATCAACGGCCTGATGTGCCTGGCTAACAGTGTCATCGCGCTAGGCGGTGTCGTGGACGGGAGTCCAGTGTCCGCATCCATGTCGGCTGGCTTCGCTGCGGTGAGCGGCTGGCTGTGGTGGAAGGGCGGGGGAGGCGATGACACGAAGCGGCGGCTCCGGACCTGGGCACGCCGCTTCCAGGGCGTCCGCCGTACCGCTCCGAGTGCCGCGTGAGTGCGGCTGGTGGGTCAGTGTCCCGGTGGGGTGAGGAGCAGCGCCAGGCCGCCCGCAGAGGCGTGTGGAGGCGTTTCCTCGCCGCCCTGGGGCTCAGCCCCGCCGCACGGCGCGCGGACGCCCACGCTGCCGCCTGTAACGCCGGGGCCGAGGGGGAGCGGCGCACCGCCGCCCTGCTCCAGCCGCTGGAGGCCGTGGGGTGGAAAGTGCTGCACGACCGGGCGATACCCGGCGCCCGCAGCGCCAACGCCGACCACGTCCTCGTCAGCCCCGGTGCCCGTGTGTTCCTGGTCGACTCGAAGCTGTGGTCCAGCCGGTACCTCGTCCACGCTGCGGGCGGCACGCTGTGGCATGGGGAGGCCGGTCACAAGCCGGCGAACCGCAGCAGGGACCTGCGGAGCGTCCTGTACGAGACGGATCTGATCGCCCGTGCTCTTGGGGTGCCGGTGCAGCCGGTCATCGCCGTGCACAACGCTCCGGTGGCCGGGTCCGGGTTCACGGTGCGGGAGGTGCCCGTCGTGCCTACCGACCGGCTGGTGGAGGTGCTGCGGGTGAACGACGGCCCGCCCGCCCGGCGGGAAGCTGCCGCCCTGGCCCGGCGCGCAACCGTAGTCCTCCCGTCGTACTGAGCGTGCTCTCGAGAGCCTGCCGTCCTGGCGTTCGTCCCAGGTGGCGGGCTCTTTTTTCACACCCATACAATCGGTCATGTGTTCGACGACCTGCCGGAGGATGTGCCCCGCCTCGAAACCCTGCGGACCTGGCACGCCATGTGGGTCACCCGGATCGACGCCAAGCTCACCCAGGCCCGCCAGCGAGAAGCCGAGCAGGCCCGCGCCGCAGCCGTACGGGAGGCAGAGCGGCCGGCGTGGCTGCTGGACTACGGGCTGAATCGTGACCGGCCGCCGGTCGGGGTGCATGTGGGGGACTGCCGGATGGCCGGGCAGCGGTCGAAGGGCATCGACGCCGACGTGGCCCGGCAGGCGTTGGCGGCGGGGGTGTCGGCGTGCACGGTGTGCCGTCCGGACACCGAGCTGGGGATGCTGGAGCAGTAGACCGGGCCGGAACGTACGTCCGCCCTGCCACGACGGGGGACGTGCGTGGCAGGGCGGAAGGCGAACACTGGCTAGCTAGGCCAGCGAAGGCCCGGTGCCGATCGGTGGGTGGCCGGGGCCACCCCCACCGGGTTGATCTCACGCCTACCTCCGGCAAGGAGGCCGGGATCAGCGCGCGTATCCAGTGTGGCATGCCGGTCTGACAACGCTCCTTGGGTTACGTGGTCTGCCGTAGGTAGTAGTTGGCGAGCATCTGCCGCAGGCCGGGTAGGTCGTACTCCGTGGTGAACCTGCCGCCGTCCGTGGCGGCCGGGACTCCACGGTTCGGTGAGCACAGGATCGGCTTGCGGCCGGCCGTGGACTTCACGCACTCGCCGTTCTCCACCACTCCGTCCTTGTCCAGGTCGGTGTTGGGGTGGTCCAAGCCGAGGATGTGCCCGAGTTCGTGGGTGACGGCGTCCTTGCGGCGGGCTTCGTTCGTGGTGACGTTCGTGGAGAACCACGTGCTGGACGTCCAGTACTCCGAGTCCATCAGGATGTGGCCGCCCCACGCGGAGCCGTCACCGGTGTTGTGGCAGGGCAGGGCCTGGCTCATGCCGCTCACGTTCATGGGCCGGTACAGGTAGTGGACGACGATGCGGTGCCGGGCCGGACAGGCGCTGGTGGGTGTGGTGTCGAGGCTGGTCGACACGGTGACGGGGACACCGACGCTGCCGGTGACCTGCGCGGCCGGCGCTGTCAGGTAGCTGGTGAGCTTGGTCCGGGCTGTGGTGTCGGCGAAGACGATCGTGTATGGGTCGGGCGAGAGGCTGAAGATGCCGCTGCCGGTCTCCGCTTTCCAGCCGGTGCCCTTGTAGACGGGTGTGGTGGTGGCGGCGCGGGTGTCGGTGGCGGAGGCGAGGAGCAGCGCGGCCGCGGTGAGGTCGGCTGCCGTGAGGGCGGTGAGGGTGCGGCGTATTCGTGCGGGTTTGGGCTGAGGCATGCCCTTCAGTGTGGGCACGAAACGCCGCCGTGTTCCCTCTGCTCAGATCGGCAGCCAGCCGCCGTTGCCATCACCACGGAGGACGACAGGGCAGCACTCGCAGATGCCAGTGCCATAGCCGGGCTTGTCCCGCAGTTCGGTGGTCTCGACGATGTTCGGGTGCGGGCACCAGTTCTCGAGGACGTGCCACACCAGTTGCCCGTCGGGAGTGATCGCGGTGCCCTTGTAGCCGGCATGGATGTAGAAGCCGAGGTGGGTGGGGATGGGCTGGCCGGTGCCGACGACTTGGAAGCTGCGCCGCATCGGGTCCATGCCGGCTGGGCGGGCCTGGTACCAGACGTCCACGACGTTGGGGCGGCGGATGGCGGTGTGGAGGATCTCGCCGGTGAGGTCGATGCCGTGGGGGCGGTCGTCGATGGGAAGTTCTATGCGGTGGATGATGGCCTGGGGCGGGGGCGTGGTCATGCCTCTACGGTGCCGCTGATCCGGCCGGTTGTTCCCTCCGCTGGATGCCGGCGCGCATGCCGCCAGGCAGCGCGCCAGGCTGGCTACCTCAGTTGGTCCAGGCGCCGTGGAGGGCGGACACGGTGAATCCTGGCCCGTACGCCACCACCAGTGCCTGCGCCCCGGCGGCGGGCGGGTCGTCGTGGGTGCGTTCCAGGACCCGGAGTACGGCTACCCCACCCAGGTTGCCTTCGGTGGTGAGGGTGTCCAGGGAGTGCCGTGCATCGTGCTCGGTCATGCCGAGCGCGGTCGCGGTGTCGAGGATGATCGGCCGGGAGCCGGGGTGGATGACGGGTGTGTCGACGGTGCGGCCGTCGAGCCAGTCGATGACGGCGGGCATCGCCTGCTTCGCGCCGCCGGAGGCTTGCTTCGTGGAGTCGAAGTGGAGGCCGGTGCTGTCGATGCGGCCGGCGTAGTAGTCCAGTGAGCCTGGCATGGCGTACTCGAACAAGCCGTCAGCGTCGACCTGGAGGCCGGGGCCGTGCGGGTCGGAGGACACGATGGTCGCGGCCGCGGAGTCCCCGAACAGGGCTTTGTAGATCATGTGCTCGATGCCGGTGTCGGCATGGTTGTAGGAGGTGGAGAGGACTTCGGCGGCGACGACGAGGACGTGGGAGCCGGGGTGCAGGAGGGCTTGCTCGGTGGCGCGGATGAGGGCGTGGGCTCCGCCGGCGCAGGCTGTGGTGGTGAGGGCGGTGCGGCGGATGGTCGGGCTGAGGCCGAGCCGGTGCACCAGGTGGACGTCCAGGTTGGGGACGGCCCAGCCGGTGGCGTGTGTGGTGATGAGCCCGGTGACGTCTGCGGGTTGGAGGCCCTGCTCGTCGAGGATGCGGCGGGCGGCCTGCTCGGCCATGGCCAGGCCGTCGGCGAACGCGCGGCGGACACGGTCGGCGATGGGGGCGGTGCCGGTGATGGTGTCCGCGGTGAGCGGCTGCGTGAAGTAGCGGGAGTCGACGCCGCAGTTGTCGATGACGCGGAGGATCGCGCCGAGCCGCGGATGGTCCGGGTGGTGGGCGCGGATGTCGTCGGCTATCTCCGCGGTCGTGACTTTGTGGGCGGCGAGGATGGTGACGGGCTGGCTGATACGGACGGGCATGGGTCCCCCCTTGGACACACGTGACCTGGTCCGGTCAAAGTACGGCAGATGGCTTGAACGTTTCCCTCTGCCGTACTGGCATGGTGCCCGACTGCCCGTCGAATCGGGGCATAGATGGGTGGACTGGCTGCTCAGGGGGCTTTCAGGAGCGGCGGCCGGTCCATGGGGGGCTGGGTGTCCGGCCGAAAAATGAGGATCATGAACCGGGCGCCGGGGGAGGCCATGGGCTGCGCCGCGCACATCGTCACCCAGCCATCGCCCTCCACGGCGTGCCGGATCGGCCGTTCATGCCCGTCCGGGTGAATCGACGCCCCACCCTTCTCGTACAGGGCTCTGGATGCCGGGTCGGCGCAGACGTCGGTTTCGATCCCGCGGAGGACCTGATCCTGGGGGCGTTGGGCGAGAGCCGCTTTGAGCTGGGGCATGACGAGCGGCGCCCACGCGCCTTCCCAGTCGATGAGTTGCTCCCTCCCAGAGACGAGCATCCACCGCATGGTGTTCGCTGGCGGCTCCCTGATGAACAGGTCCTCAAACGGCTGGTTGTGGGCGAGGACGGTCCAGGAGGCGTCGGTGACGTAGGCGGGGGCGACGACCCGGGTGACGGCGTCCTCCCAGGCCGCGGGTACGGCATAGCCGGTGGTGTCGTAGAGGGGTGTGGGCGGGTCCTCGCCGCGGGCGTACCGGCACAGCGCGGTCCACTCCTGCTCGTTGAGCTGGTAGAGGCAGGCGATGTCGCGGAGCAGGTCGACGGGCGGGTTCTTGTACCGGCCGGCTTCGAGCTTCTGGTAGGTGTTGCGGGCCCGGTTCAGGAGTTCGTCGACCTGGTCCTGGGCGAGGCCGAGGGAGCGGCGTCCCTGTCGTGCGGCGGGCCGGGTAAGGCCGAGGGATTCGGGTGCTATACCGTCGCGCCGTTCCTTGAGGAACTTTTTAAGTGCGTCCTTGTTCACTTTGCGGTATCCCCCCGATAGGCGAGTTGACTAAGAGTCAAGTGTAGGTAGTGAGCATAGGTTTACCCCTCAAAATCTTCCGTGGAAAACGGGTAGTTGTCCGGTGCATCATCGGTGTGCGCGGTCCTGGCCTGCCAGGTTGTTGGGGATCGTGTGCTGGCTCTTGTCTGGGGTTGTGGGTGCTGTGGCGGTGTTCGAATTACTGTCGGGGTGCTTCTCGGGTGGGGGTCTGCGGGTAAACCGGGTGGGTAACCGGTTTCGGTAGCCGTTTCCCTATGGGGAATCGCAGCGCGGCAATCGGACCGGCCCCCTACTGGTTGCTTCGCAACGTGTCTGACTGCGGCCGGTGTCCTCCCGCCCTACACCAGGGGCCCCGACACCGGCCGCCAGCACACCCGCGCCATCCCGGCCCGCCTGATGCCTTTCCGGCCTGCCTGCGCGTGCCGGGTAGTCTGCATGACGGTGCCCCCGCCTGTTTCCGTCAGGCGGGGGCACCGTGGTGTGTTGCCCTCAGATGAGCCTCTCGCCGCCCGATGCGATGAGGCGGAGGCGGAAGGGCTCCGGCTCTACGACCTTGCCGGGGAGCGGCCAGTCGTCCGCCCGCAGCCCGTACTTCTTGGGCGGCTCCCACCGCCTGTCATGCTTCCACTCGGCAGCCTCTCGGTAGAGCCGGGCCCACGCCTGCTCTTGCCCGTCGGTCATGAGGTAGGAGAGGTAGGCGTGCGGGTCCTCCTCGGTCGGCTCGTTCACTGCTCACGCCCGCCCGCGACAACCAGGGCGGCCATGAAGATCCAGCCCTTATGCCATGCCTGGTCCATCAGGTACCCGGCGTTCGGGTCTCGCTCTAGCCATTCTGCGTGCCCGGTGGCGGCGGCGAGGCGGACGATGCCGCGCGGCTGTTTGTCCTGCCAGTGGCCGCCCTGCCGGTCCGCGATGTAGTGCGTGACCGCGGACACGGCAAGCCCGAGGGCGGCCCGCCTCCACGACAGTCTTAATCCGGTGGCCCGGTGGATGGCGTACAGGGCGGCGGCCTGGGTGGCTGTGTAGGTGAGGACGTGCTCGGTGCAGGCGAGGGCGCCGTCACGGTTCGGTAGTCCCTTGGCGGCAGCCTGGGCGTCGACTTGAGTCCAATGGTCGCCGACTTCGTGGGCGGCGGTGAGGGCGGCGTAGGTGGCGGCGAACGCGGCAGCGGTCATGCCTTCTTCCCCTTCTTGCTGCTCTTGCCGGTCTTGTTGTTGGGGATGTAGTCGCCGGTGATGGTGACGTTGCTGACGTGCTGCCCGCCGTGGAGGACTCCGATGTTGATGTTGCGGGGGCTGTCGGTGTCACGGTTGGGGTGCTTGGCGGCCTCAGCCTTGGCCATGGCGACGATCTCGGCGATGGTCATGTCCTTGCTCATGGGGTTCTCCTTGGGTGTGTTGCTTCTACTGTCTCGGGGGTGGGGGGTTTCGTCTGGTCCGCAGGCCCACAACGGGCGTGACCGTGGTCACGTGTTGCTTTGGCTTGCTGTTCGAAGTCGGCAAGCCGGTCGATGTACGCCTGCACTTTGGCGAACGCCCATGCGAGGGCTTGGGGGGTCACAGTCGTAGTCGGCGGGGGTCATCGGAGTCCTTCCGGTCAGGGGCCGCCCCCGAGCACAAGGAGGCGGCCACAGGGGCGGGGTTAGGCGGTGGCTCCGCAGGTGCGACAGGCGAATCCGGGCGGCGGGCTGTCCATGCAGGCGTTGCAATTGGGCGTGGTGATGAGCTGCTGAACGGTGACGCCGAGGGCGGCGGCTAGGGAGACGACATCGTCAACGTAGACCGCTACGGGGGCGGCACCGGGTGCGGCGGCCTTCTCCATGCGGCAGATGGTGCTGAACCCGACTGACTTGCCTGTCTGTTCCGTGGTGCTGGCGAGCGTGCGCTGGGAGATGCCGCGCGTTCTGCGTAGTGCGGCAACGTTGGCGCCGACGGCCCGGGAGACGGCGAGGTTGTCGCTGCGGGGACCTTTCATAAGGTTTCCTATCTGTCGGAGCGCCGCGCGCTGGAGGTGTGGGTGGTCAGGCGGTGTAGCGGCGGACGGGGATGCCCGCCTTCTCGGCGAGGTCGGCGCAGTGTGTGGCGCCCCGGCTGCCGTCACGGATGAACGCCAGGCACAGGTCGGCACCGAGGCTGACCATGCGGGCGTTGCGGCGCGGGCCAGCCGCTCGGTCGAAGACACCGTTGGGTCGCCAGTCCGCAGCATGCCGCTCGATGGTGGCGCCGCACTGGCGAGCCCACAGATCGGCCATCGCGTCAGCACCACGCGGACAGTCACCGTGAACCACGACCAGCTCCCGGCCGGCGGGCACACCTTCGGCGGCTCGAGCGAGCGCCCGCTGGACGGCGCCCACATCGGTCCACGTGCGCGAGCCGGTGACGAGGACGCGGTAGGGGGTCATCGCGTCCCCTCGCTGACGCATCCGCAGCCGCAGGCCACGTCCGGCATGTCGTCGACCTGGTGCGGCCCGGTGGGGCAGTCGTCGGTCATGCACGGCCAGCAGCGGGTCGGGTGGGTGGTGACCGTGAGCGGCGTCTCCTCGCCGCCGTCTGCCGCAGGCTGGGACACGGCGGTCATCTCGTCGCCGCGCTTCAGCAGCACCTCCCTGTATTCGGGGTCGGCATCAGCGAGCTGCAGCAACGTCGGCACGCCAGTGCTGGGCGGCTCCACGCTGTAGGTGGTCGTCTCCCGGACGATCCGCCGCTGAACCGGGGTGTCGTCCGCCCACCGGGGGGCGCGCTCAGTCGCGGTGTCCCGCCGCTCGACAGCAGCCTCCCGGCACAGGAAGTGGCTCCCAGGCGCCCACTCGCCCGCATCGGGGTCATAGGTCTCGACACGCCACGACGCCTGCCGGGGCCGCGCCTCGGTGTCGGGCTGGGGTGCCTCGGCTCCGTTCAGCACGGCCCGGAGCGCGGCCAGCCCCTCGGGGGTGAGGCCGATGTCGACGGACCACACCTGGGTGTCCAGGTGCGTGATCTCCGGCAGGTGCAGGATCACACCACCATCAGTGTTGGAGGTGACAGTGGGCGCCTCCCCCGCCTCAGACTGCGGCATCGGTGTACCGGGGCAGCGGACGGGGTCCATGCCCGGCTGCACGACCCACAGGTGCGGGCCGTGGGTTGTGGCCAGGTTGCCGAGGCGATGCATCACGGCGGCGTTGCACGGCTGGCCAGGCGTGCAGGTGGGCGCCTCGGCGGCCAGACGGCGCAGCTGCTCGGCTACGTCCCGGCACGGACGGAACTTGTCCGGCTCCAGCACACCATCGGCCTTCAACTGTCGGGTCTCGGCGTCGATCGCCTCGGCTGCGTCGAGCAGGGTGGCGGCCCGGCCCGACTCGGGCAGCACCGCCAGGACCGCGTCGGCCACCATGTCGGCCTCGCCGCCAGACAGGATGATCGGTTCCCCACGCTCGGCCATAGCCAGCGCGTTCGGGCCCAGGCGCAGCGACACCGTGCGCGCAGCCGCAGCCACACGGTCTCGGAGGGGGGCGTGGTCCGGCGGCGGGGACACCAGCACAGGCGCGGCAGGCTCGTCCTGGTTCAGGATGCGCAGCAGCTCCACGGCTCGCGTCATACCGCGCCAGTAATCAGCGCTTTCCCCGGTGGACGCAGCATCCCGGTCCAACTCCAGGGCGAGGGCAGCAGCGAGAAGCGGCGGCCGGGCGGTCGGGTCGGTGTGGTTCACGTGGTCTCCAGTCGTAGGGTTTCGGCTGCCGGCTCGGCGGTGATAGCTCCACCGCCGAGCCGTGCGCGGGTCATGGGGTGCAGTCCCCGGGGCGCGACTACGCGGCGCCGTCGAAGTCGAAGAACAGCTGGTCCTGCGTGCGCTGGGGAAGCGGCACAACGTCCACCGGGCGGGCCGGGGTTGGCGGTGCGGGCCGTTCGAGGGCGGCGGCCACCTTCTCGAACTGGGCGGTGGCTTCCTTCAGGCTGGCGATGATCTCGGCAGCGATAGCGGCCGGGTCCTCGAACTCTGACTCCGTGGCCGGCGGCGTCTTGCGGGTGGGCCAGGTGGTGGGCTGCGCATCGGCCGGCCGGGTGGCGGGAATGGTGACGATGACGGTGGGCACGTCGGTGCCGGACTCCCGGAACGCGCCCTTGCCGACCGCCTCGACCGTGCCGCCTCGGGCTTCGACGAGCGTCCGGAACTTCGCGGTGGCGCGGGACTCGGTGGTCACTGTCCATGACATGACCGACACCAGCAGCCCGTCGGGCTTGAGGAACCTGAGCGCGTGCTCGACGTGCTGCATGTCGGCGCCCTTGGTGAAGGGCGGGTTCATCACCACCCGGTCGTAGGCAGCTTCGGCGGGCACGGTGAGGAAGTCGGCGGCGTGCACCTGGTGTCCGGCGTCGGCGAGGACGGCGGCGTAGCCAGGGTCGCGCTCGATGCAGTCCACGGTTGCGCCTGCCTCGGTCACGGCACCGGCTATGGCGCCCGAGCCGGCGGACGGCTCCAGCACCCGCACGCCCGGCGTGAGCTTGGCGAGGTCGATGAGCCGCTGGACGACGGGCTTCGGGGTGGGGAAGTACTGGGCGGACTGCCGCTTCTCCCGCAGGGTGACGACGCTGCCGGTGGCGTACACGGGGGCCAGGGCGGTGTCGGCGTCGGTGGGGAACAGGTGGGCGCCCTCGCTGGAGGTCCATCGGCCGCCGACGGCTTCAAGGATCTCGTTGATCTGCTGGTAGGTGCGCGGGTCCAGGCGGGGGCCGGTGAGGGTGAGCCGGTTGCCGTCGGTGTGGGCGCGGTCCTTCAGTGTGGCGAGGAGCGCGGGCGGGATCTTCACGGTTTCCTCCGGGTGTGTTGGGGTGGGGTGCGGGCGCGGAACCGCAGGTCAGGCGGCGGGGCGGGCGGGGCGTTCGTCGGTCCACTGGCCGCCGGGGGTGTCGCGGCGGAGGAGGGCTTCGGGAACGCGCCAGCCGTTGCCTTCTCGGGCTAGCAGGTCGGCGGAGAGCTGATCCCGGTACTGCTCGCTACCGCAGGTGATCACTTGGCCGTCGGTGCAGCGGATGCCGAACAGGCAGGCGTCCTCGCGGCGCTGGCGCTCCTCGTCGACGTGGGCGTTGTGGAGGTCGCAAGCGCGCTCCGGGCCGACCTGCTGGTACCAGGCGTCGATCTTCGGCTCGTGCTCCAGGTAGAAGGCGCGCAGCTTGCCGAAGTCGTTGGCGATGGCCTGGAGTTCGGGGCTTTCGAACTTGGGGCTGTACTCCTCGGCGGCGTAGGTGAAGCCTTCGTTCTCGACCTTGGAGACGAAGCCTTCGAACTCCAGGAAGTCGTAGTCGGACCAGTCGGTGGGGTTGGCGATGTCGGTCACGTGTCTGCCTTTCGGGTCTGTGCGCCTGTGTGGGGCGTGTTCACGGGGTGGGGTGGTGTCTGGGTCGGGGGTGGGGCTGTGCGGGCGTCTGCGGGTCGGTCAGGCTGACCAGAGGGTGGGCTGGTGGACGTAGAGCGGTATCTCGGTCTGGCCGGGCACGGTGTCGGGTGCGGGTGGCAGGCGCACGGGTGCTGGCCGGCGTCGGGTGATGCCTTGGCGGCGGGCGCAGACGGGCCCGAATCCGGTCGGGGACGGGCGGGACAGACGACGACCACACCCACGGCAGCGAGTCACAACGAGGGCAGGTAGTGGACCGGCAGGGCCTCGGGGTCGCGGTCAGCCCACTGCATGAGCCAGGCACACTCGGCGCCCTCGGGCTCCCACTCGAAAACGACCTCCTTCAACTTCAGCTCGACCAGTTCCTTGCCGATGGCGGTCTCGTCGAGGTCGTGTCGCTCGCGGAGGTAGGTGGCGACCGCGGCGACGGCCTTGATGCGGTCTCCGGTGATCGCGGCGATGTCACCGTCTTCGAACTCGAGGACGATGACGCCGTCGTACTCCCAGTCCATGGCGGGATGCCGTGTGCTGGGCTGGAAGCGGCCCATGGGCAGGTCGGGGATCGGGCCGACCTCGTTGAGGTAGCGGAGGCCGTCGTGGTCGGCGGGGATTGCGATGCTGGACCGGTGGCCGTCGAGGCGGACGAGGGTGAGCAGGACCCCGTTGGTGGTGGTCTCGGTTCGGGTGATGACACCGGGGTGTGTTTTGGGGTTGTTGGTGTAGTTGAGGGTGACGCGGCGGCCTTCGATGGCTTGGGTGGTGGGAGGTGTGGCGGTCATGTACGTCTCCGCGGTGTCGGGTCGTGGCGGGCTAGGCGGCGGGTTCGCGTAGGGCGGCGAGGAGCCGTTCCCGGTTGGCGCGCTGCTGGGCGGGGGAGAGCGGGGTGCGGCCGGTGGCGGGCTTCCAGTCCTTGACCCGGCCGGTCGGCAGGGCTTCGGCGTACAGCCGCTCGAGGGCGGTGGTGTCGCGGCGGGTGGGGGCGTTGGGGCGCTGGAGGCGGCGGCGTGCGGCGCCTATGGCCTGTCCGGAGAGTCCGGTGCGTTCACGGATCTCGGCGTTGTTGAAGCCTTGGTAGATGAGTTCGGCGACGTCGGCGCGGACCTTCATGGGTGGCCTCCCGGTGTGGGTGGGGGCGTTGGCTTTGATCGTGCCGTGGGGGTGTGGGTTTGTTCCCTCCGCCTGATTGCGGGTGGCCGCAGGTGGGGTTGGGTGGTGGGGGAGGGACTGCAACCATACCGCTCTAAGCATGGGGCCACAATGCCCATGCGGGGATGAGTGGGCAGGAACCCTCACCGCCCAACCACCAACACCCACCAGACAGGCCCTCACACCAGGCCAGTGAGACTCCAGACCACCAAAGTGCCGCCCTGCCCGACCCGCACACCCGTGCGCCCCACCACGCCCACTCCCACACCCCCGGCAGGCGACGCACCGTCAACCCATGGCAGACACACGCGAACGATGCCCCGGACGCGGAGACGGCACCGA
Source organism: Streptomyces seoulensis (assembly GCF_004328625.1). Taxonomy (NCBI): domain Bacteria; kingdom Bacillati; phylum Actinomycetota; class Actinomycetes; order Kitasatosporales; family Streptomycetaceae; genus Streptomyces; species Streptomyces seoulensis. Next base: position 39,220 of record NZ_CP032230.1, on the reverse strand, counting down.
CTGCCCCAACGCCGAGGACGAGGTCCTCATCGACGGCGTCCGCTGCGAAGAATGCCTCCACTACTTCGAGCTGGACGCCACCGCACCCGAACGCCGGCTGCTCACAGACGACGCACTCACCCGGCCCATCGGAGACCCACGCGAAGCCGGACCAGGCACCGCGGCGTAGAGCGTGCGGGCCAGCCCGATCGCTCCGTGCCGTTCCTACTGGCCATTCCTGTCGTGGATGCCGAGGGCGAGACGCGGACCTGGGTAGCGGTCGTTGGCGACGCTCATGCGCTGGATCTGGAAGTCGACAGGGAGGCCGGTGCGCTGGCGGGCGAGTTCGGACAGGGCCGCGCACAGTAGGCCCCACCGGCCGTCAGGCTGTTCCGGATCAACGGCCGGGAACAGAGTGTCGAACTCCTCGTCGGGGAGGATGAGGCGGACGTCTACGTCGCGCCACTGCTTGCCGACGGCTGCAGTGCCGACGAGGTACGGGAGGTGCCCGAACGCGGCGTCGATCTCCCGGCCGAACGCTTCGAGGTGGAGGGCAGCCGGCATGCCGACGCCCACCATGGGGCGGCTGGTCATGGTTCGATCACCGGCCGCAGGTTGAAGGTTCCGTCTGTGGCGAAGATTGCCTTGATGTCTGCGGTGGTCATGTCGTTGAGGCTTGTCCAGCAGGAGCAGAGGGCCGTAGCGGAGCAGGTCGCTCCGCAGTCTTCGCACGTCCAGGGCGGGCAGTCGCCGCAGTGCTCGGATGGGAAAAGGTCGGTGGGAGTGCCGTCAGGTTCGGGCTTCGTAGCGCCGCAGCCCTTGCAAGCGAGGATCGGTGGGGTCATGTCCTCAGGGTCCCGCTGTTTCCGCCGGTCGTTCCCTAGGCGATGGGGGACCATGGCCTCGAGGACATGACGGTACGAAGTGGGGGACTGTCGGGTGGACTTCGTCTTCGTGTGCGGCTGGTGCGGGGAAGAGTGTGCCGTCTGGTGCGAGCCGGTGATGTCCTGGTGGACACAGAAGTATCAGGCGCCGGACACGTTCACCTGCTGGTTCTGTGGTGGGGAAAGCACCAGCCCCGCACCGCCGTGGACGCCGGCCGACTGAACTGTGCCTCGAACAAACGAAGGACCCCGGCTGCCGAGGGGGACGGCGGCCGGGGCCGGATCGGGGGGTGTGGGGGTCAGTGCTGCGGCGTGATGATGCTGGACGGAACGGTGCGGGTGTCACCCGCCTTCAAGTACAGGCCGCTGTCCTGGACGCGTACGACGGCGTGGGTGCCGTCGTCGGTGAGGACGGTGACGGGGAGAGTGCGGCCGATGCCGCCTCGCTGCACTGCGTCGGTCTCGTGGATGCGGCCGGTGCTCATGGCGGGTTCCTTTCGGCTAGCGGAGTTGCCGGATGGTTGCGAGGAGGGCGAGTGCTTCGGTGACGGTGGTGAAGGCTGGCGGGTGGATCAGACCCACTGAAGGTCATCGACAGCCGCGTAGTCGGCATGGCACAGGATCAGGAGTTGCTTCGCAGTCAGGCCCTTCTTGACGGCGCCTTCCCACACGAGCTGCGGGGAGACGGCGCCGGCGAGGATCTGGACGACGTCCTGGCACAGTCCGGCCATGAGGGCATCGCCGGGGGCGTGAGTGGCGCCCTTGGCGCGGCACGTCTTGAGGGCGGCAGCATAGGCGCCAGTGGGGGCGGGCCGCGCGATCTGAGGCTCCGGTGTGGCGGCTTGCGGCGAGGATGCGGTCGAGACGGTGGCGGGGGTCTCGGGGAACTCGTAGACGGTGCCTTGATCGGCCGTGGTGGCGATGACGACGTGTAGGGGGATGCCATCACGGTCGGTGGTGTCGTACTCGTGGATGGTGGCGCCACGGCGGAAGTGCTTGACGACGGCGTCTCCGGCCTCGTCTGCTTCGAGTCGCTGGGTCGGGGCTTGGTTCTTGATGTCGTAGGCGAGGCACGGGATTTCCGTGGCCTGCGTCTGTTCGTGAACCGTGGTGTGCATTTCCGACTCCCCTTCCGGCGGGACCTGCAACACTGACCATACCCGTGTAGGCATGGGGCCGCAATGCTTACGACGGGGTGAGTTGCAGACCGGCACCCCCAGACCGGAGTGCAGGGGCGCCGCGAGGGCGGTCAGGTCTGCGTCATGTCCACGAAGCGCGAGTAGTGGAGCTGCGCAGCCACGGTGACACAGGCAGTGGGCCCGAACCTGTTCTTCTCGACCACCAGGTCGACTTCGCCGGCCCGCGCTGACTCCGGCTCGTCCGCGTCCGGCCGCTCGACCTTGATGACAACCGAGGCATCGTTCTTGATCGCCCGAGACTCGCGCATCAAGCCGTCGTCGTTGAGCTGCGACAGGGCGATGACGTGGCAGCCCAGCTCCACCGACAGGTTCTTCAGACCGCGGGACACGGACGCCACGGCCTGCTCGCGGGTGATGCTGCGGGACTGCTCGACCTCGACGAGCTGGAGGTAGTCCACGACGAGGAGTTCCAGGCCGCCGTCGCGGGCGCAGGCCCGTGCCGCTGAAGCGATGTCGCCAAGGGACGCGCCGTCGGGCCGGTAGACCCGCAACGGCAGCGTCTGGAACAGCTCCGGACCAAGACGCCTCACCGTCTCCCAGCCCTCGGCTGTAAGCCCGCCCTGGTGCGTCAGGTGGTGCAGGGCGATCTTCCCCTCCGCGGCGGCGATCTTCTGCATGAGTTCGGTGCTGCTCATTTCCAGCGAGGAGAACATCACCCGCGCGCCTGTCTTTGCGGCGGCGACCGCGGCGTTCAGGGCGAACGTGGACTTGCCCACGCCGGACTGTGCCGCCACCACGCTCACGTTGCCCGGCCGCATGCCCGAGGTCAGGGTGTCCAGGTCCTCGAAGCCGTAGGGCAGGCCGATCTGCTGCCCGTTCTGGATGTCCTCGAGGTCAGACACGAAGTCGAGGTAGAGGTCACCGACGGTGGGGGGCGCCTCGTGCAGTCCGGAGATGCCCGAGATGATTTCGGTGAGCTGCCGCTCGACCAGGTCCCGGACTTCGTTCTCGTCGCCTTCCTCGCTGTACGCGTACTCCAGGACGCGCTGCGCCGCGTCGATGACCGCCCGCCGGTACGCCTTGGCCCGGACGATCTCGGCGTAGTACGGGCCGTTGGCGACCGTCGGAGCGGCCTGCACGCAGGCATGCAGGTAGGCACGCCCGCCGGCACGGGTGATCTCGCCGCGTTCGGTGAGCTTGTCGGCGACCGTGACCGGGTCCACGGCCTCGCCGGCCTGGTGGAGGTCACAGATCGCGCGGTGGATGGTCTGGTGCGCGGGCCGGTAGTACTCCTCGGCAACGAGACCGGTCTCGAGGACCTCGGCAAAGTACCGGGACGACGCGCTGCCGGGGCTCCCGGACAGCAGCAGGGACCCGAGGACGGACTGCTCGGCGTCCAGGTCTCGCGGGGGCGTACGGCTCCATCCGTCGGGCTTGGCGTCCCACGGTTCGGTGTCATCGGCAGGGTCGTGTTGCTGTGCGGGGATGCTGGGGGACACTGGAGGTCTCCTGTTCGGTCAAAGAGGCAGGGGTAACGCGGGCCGCTCCCCGGCATGGGAGCGGCCCGCACTGTGCTGTCAGACGGGCACAGCCATGGCGCAGATGACACAGCTGACCCGGTAGCGGCTGGGATGCTCCGGGCAGCGCTCACGGCCGTCAGAGCCCGGCTCAGCGCCCTTCCGGGCCCGCACGCGGTCGTAGAGCCTCAGGTCTTCGATCCATCCGGGAAGACACTTCACCCAGGACCGTGCGCCACCGGTGTTGCGGAAGATCTCCGCCTCGAGCTTGGAGCGCGCCTCATCATCCAAGTCGGCCAGCGCCGGCCACCCCTGAGTGCGCATCACCCGCAGCAGCCGCGGCGCGCACTTCCGGGCGGTCGCAGCTCCTGCTTGCCAGCGCTTCATCTGCTGCAGGAAGACCTCGGCTTGCCGGATCTCTTCTGGGAGGAACTCCGGCCCCTCCTCCGTCTGTGGCGGATGGGGCCGCGAGACCGTAGTGAGGGGGTAGGGGGAGGAGGTATCCACCTCCTCCGGGGGGTGTGGGGGGTGAACGCCGAAACCGGCGATTTCCCGATCCCGGCTCTGACCTGCATCAACGTGCGAATCGGCCGATCGGGATTTCCCGAAGTCGGGGATTCCCCGATTCCGGCTCTGACCTTGCGAAACAGGGGGTTCCCCGACTTCCCTCGGGCCCTGCTCATGCGAAACCGGGTTTTCCCCTACTTCGCCACTGACCTGTGACAACGCGGCAGTGCCTGCCGTGACGTACCCAGGGTTGTTCGCCGGGTTCCGGTACGCCCAGTACCGCCACTGAGGGCGCTTCGAGGACTGGTCGTACACCGACTTGCGGTGCAGGTGGCCAGCAGCCATCAGTCGCTTCGAGATCACTTCGAACCGGTCGACGCTCATCTTCCAGCCGAGTGCGCGCATTCCGGCCGCAAGTTCCTTGCCGGCAGTCAACTGGCCGGGAGGGAGGAGAAGCAGATGGATGAGTACACCCAGGTCCTCTGGCTGAAGTCCGTGGGTCTCAGCAATGCCGCGACCAACGATGACCTCCTCAGGAGCCTCGTCGCCACGCCCAAAAGCAGCACCGCTGAACTGATCGCTCATGCTTCCCCCAGCGTCCGAGTGGCCGGGGGAGTGCTTGCTACACCAACAACCTTGGGTACCCTCACTGCGAGGACCCTTTCGCTAGGTGGGACTCGGAGAACCAGCGGGGTGCAACCCGCTGTGACTTACTAGGACGGCCGGCTAGGGGTTGCTGCGACCCTGATGACCCGGCCGTTCTGCGTTTCCGGGCTGAGGCTGCTATCTCAGGAACCGGTAACGCGGTCATTCTTCCGCCTTCGTCCGCATGTGTTGCCCCTCGTTCGGACCTCGGCCGCCGCGCGTCGGCCCTGATGCGAAGTACCTCATGAACGCCTTCGTCTCCATGGTTCGGGCGTTGCCGACCTTCACGTACGGACGCTGGCTGGCTTTGTCGCCGAACGGCCAGTCCTTCGCGGTGCGGGCGATGTACCTGAGGCCATCGGGGGTGATGCTCTCGACCAAGCCCTTGTCGATCAGGAGTTGTGCGCCTGTCGTGAAGGTGACAAAAGGGGGTTCGTTGCGTGTCATCGGGCATCACCGAAGACCGTGAACTTCGATGTTCTCGGAGTTGTCGCTAGGGTGGGCAACGTATGGATCCTTCCTTAAGCAGGGGGTTCTGTGCGGGGCCGCTTTGTCTTCGCAGGGCAGCGGCTCAGGACGGTCGGCCGGTCTAGACCACCGGTCGGCCGTTCGTAAATTCAGGCGGATCCTCCCTCGTCGTCACGGATCTCCAGCGAGATCGAACTGCGCAGTGGCGCCGTGGTCACGGTTGCGTAGGCGACCTGCCCATCACCCCTGATCCCGCGAGACACGATCCGCAAGCAGGGCGTTCCTTCGGGCAGAGTCAGCGCTACTGCAGCGGCGCCTGACACCGGCGACGTGCAGATGTCGTAGACGACACGCTCCACCCCCATGCCGAGCCACTTGGCAATGCTCATACCGTCAGGCGGGATGACATCGCCCGGACTCATCATCGGCGGAAGTCCCGTCCAGCCCTGCGGAGTCAGCGTGGCTGCCTCGACGGTCACCAGGGTCCGCTTGTGCTGCATCGGGGCGCCGTCCGCAGCGAATCGCGTGCGCGCTCGCTCAACAACCTCCGTCCCGGCCGGGATACCAGTGTCGACATCGGCGTCCGTAGAGATGGTCTGACTGACCTGAGTCGGTCCCTCCTTAGCGCCTTCGCCAGCGTCCCTCGCCCAGGCGGTCATTCCTGTCGGCACCGTGCGGTTGGCGGACCGGTACGTGCCCAGCTTGATGTGCCCGCGCCGACCCGTGATGACCTTCGTACCGGCGCCGCGCTGCACCTGCACCATGCCCATGCCGGCCATGACCGCGAGCGCCGAGGCCACCGTCTGCTGGCTGGTGCCGTACTCGTCAGCCAGCTTCCTGGTGGACGGCAAGCTGTCGCCGTACTTGTAGATGCCTGAGTCGATCGCGTCGGTGAGCGCCTTGATGATCTCTGCCTGAGGCATCGCATCCTTCCTCTCTGATGTTCCGTCAAGTAGAGCCTATCTCATTTGCAAGTTACTTGACACGTCCAAGAGGTACCTAATAACGTGTCAGTTGTCGGAGATGACGGCGGCTCAGGAAGCCGAAGAGGCCCAGGTGTCCTACCACCCAGGCCTCTCGGGGGCCCCGAAGGACCCGGCAGATCGCTACCAGCCTCAACCAGGAGCGACCCATGGAAAACCGTAGCGGACTCGCGGCCACCAGCCGCACCGACACCAACCCGGCCGACGAGGCCCTGCGCCGGGTCACCGCGCAGCAGATCGGCCCGCGCAGGCCGGGCACGGTGTACGACAACGCGACCGGCCTGTTCCAGGTCATCGCCGTCGTCACCGACCCCTCCGAAGCCCGCCGCATCCTCCGCCGCAACGCCGCCCGGTTCGCGGTCCTCGTCCAGGACCTGCACACCAACGCCACCCACTACACCGGCGCCACCTGGACCGGCAGTGACCGCGTCCTCAAGACGGTGAACGTGTGATGGCCCGCGACCTGACCGCCGTCGTGAACACGGTCGGCTACCACCTCACCGACATCGTCCGCGCCTGGGCTGCCCGCAAGAACCGGATGCAGGAGCAGCCGGTCATCCGGGTCACGTTCACCCGCCTGGACGGCAACGAGCGGCTCGGGCACGTCGACTTGGGTCTGGCTGGGCTGCGTGCCCTGCGGGACCTGGTCCGCAACGACACCGCCCCCGCCCCCGTCGCGCCCGCCGGCCGTCCGGCTCTGCACGTGGTCGGAGGTGACCGGTGATGGACCAGCCCCAGTTCGAGGAGATCCCGTCGGGGGAGTGGTCGGCCGCCGCGGTCGCGCAGAACGACCCAGAGCTGTACGCCGACCTGGTCGACCTGCTGGACAGCGTCGACCCCGAGCCCCTGCTCCACGCCGAGATCGACGCCATGTACGCGGGCATCGACCCGCTCTCCTACCTGGACGACGTCCTTACCGCCGTCGACCCGGAAGGCGCGGCCGCCGCCTACGAGCAGATGGTCACCGGCGAGTGGGACGGGGACCTCTGATGGCCGCCACCGACCGCCTCGACGGCACCGAGCTCGGGGACTGCCTCGCCGACCTCACCACCGGCAGCAACATCCACCCCGGCGTCCGCACCATCGCCGCCGGCATCCGCACCATCGCCGAAGACCCCACCCTCACCCCCACCGACGTCCAACTCCTCCTCGCCCAGCTCGCGGCCAGCCCCGACGCCTGCGACACCGTCGGAGCCATCGCCGCCCTCATCGAACACCTCACCACCGCCACCCAGCCCGCCCTCAACCCGCTGCCCGCCCCTCTTAGGAAGGACATCCAGCACCAGGGCGAACTCGCCGCATGGCAGCTCCGCGACCCCGACCTCCGCACCCACCCCGCCACCGCCTGCGCCGCCCTCGACACCCCGGCCGCCAACTCCGGCCAGTGCTCCGTCTGTGGCGGCACGTTCCCCGACTGGAACGGCGGCGTGTGCGACGCCTGCAGGAACCAGTAACCCACCAGCCGCTGCCGCGCGGTCGCCCCCCAGTCCGCGCGGCAGCACCCCACCCGCCCAACCGAAAGGACACACCCGGCATGAGCGCCCTCCCGGCCCTCCTCACCCCCTACACCGACGACATCGCCACCGCCGCCGGCACCCGCCCGGCCGCGTCCAGCGCCGAGTTCGTCACCCAGCTCGGCCACGCCGCCGACAACCTCGACCAGGCCGGGATCACGGGCGCCGACAGCCTCAACACCGCCGCCACCCTCATCGCCGAAGCCGGCGACGACACCCACAACGACCACACCGCACTCCTCCAGCGGGCAGCCCGCCACCTGAACGAGGTGCCGTACATGGTCGACGAGTACCGCCTCATGGTCTGACCCCCGACCCCCTCCGCCCCCCCCTGCCGAACAGGACCTCGATGAACCGACAGCAGCTCCTCATCTGGGCCATCGCCCTCCTCGCCGTCAGCCACCCCATCTACTCCGCCATCCGCCACCACATGCCCGTCCTCGACATCGCCGCCATCACCCTCCTCTCCCTGTACGCCGCCAAGGCCGGCGCCGAACACGTCGTCACCACCTGGCACCGCACCCAGAACAGGAGCACCAACCGATGAACCGACCGATGACCGGACCCGAGTTCGCCGCCGCCCACGGCAACGACTCCAGCACCTGGACCACCGCCGACTTCGAGGCCGAGCAGAACCTCGCCGAGATCGACGCCCACACCACCCCGCCCACCACCGACAACCACGACCTCGCCGCCTGAACCCCCGAAAGGACACCGATCCCCGTGATGGACACCCCCGAACTCATCCGCCGCGCCGAGAGGGCCCTCGACGGCAAGCACCCCAAGCACGACTTCCCCATCCCCGACGCCCCCCAGGCCGCCATGCCCTACCTGCTGATGGCCCTCGTCAAGGAACAGCGCGCCACCAACTGGCACCTCACTGGCATCGCCGACAGCCTCTCCCGGATCGCCAAGGCCCTGGAACAGCAGCCCGAACCCGCCCAGGCGCCCCAGACCGAGCCACAGCCGAAGCGTCGCCTCTGGCTCCCCAACCGGCGCAACACCTGACCCCACCCCCTGAACCCCCGAAAGGACACCGAACCCCATGACCACCGTCCAGGCCACCAAGAAGCGGCTCAGCCCGCTCCTCTACCCGGCAGGACTCCTGTCCCTGGCCTCCCTGGCCTGGACCACCTGGAGCCTCGTCGACCTCCTCGGCACCGGACCCATCGGCGTCACCGTCGCCGCCGGCGCCGACATCATCTGGGGCAGCGTCATCATCGCCGAAGCCCGCGGCCTCCGAATCGCCGGCCGCACCTGGATCGTCCCCACCCTCGGCTGGGCCACCCTCCTCATCGTCGCCACCTTCCTCGCCATGCACGGCATGGCCCGCGAATCCCTCGCCATGGCCGCCGCCGGCCCCTTCCTCCCCCTCGGCGCCAAAGCCGTCTGGGCCCTCGCCCTCGCCGACATGCGCGACCCCGCCGCACTCACCCACGACGAACTCCACACCCTCGCCGCCATGGAACGCGGCATGGTCTTCGAAGAGGCGCAGCACCGCATCGAGATGAGGCGCCGCACGATGCACGCCGACCTCGTGATGCGCGAAGTGTCCACCGACTTCGACATCGAAGTGATGCGGCAGGACCGCGCCCGCGAGCTGCACCGGATGCGGCCCCTGGCCCTGACCGCCGCACCCGAACTCCCGGCCCGCAACGATGCGGCCGGTGAAACCGCTGATGAGCAGCGTGATGCGCCCCTGTCGCGCGTGACACCCGCCCCCACCGGCGCGCCGCGCATCACCCGCGATGCGGCACCGCAGCACCTCGGTGAGGCGCTGCGCAGCGAGGGCCTGTCGAAGGCCGCCGCAGTGCGCATCGTCCGTGACGCGGAGCCGACCGCATCAGCGCCGCAGATCGTGGAGCGCCTCGCGCATCACGGCATCGAAGCGGACGCCGCATACGTGCGCACCGTCCTGTCCCGCATCAGCAAGCAGCGCGCCACCACCGACGGCGGCTACCTCTAAACACGAAGGAGACCAGAACGATGGACATCGAAGCCCTGATGACGCAGAAGGGCATGCGGGACTTCACCGACGAGCAGCGGCAGACGTTCACCACCGACGCCACCCAGCTCCGTCAGCTCGCCCAGATCATCCAGGCCCGCCTCGCCCACACCCAGATCGACGGCGACCGCACCGGCTCCGCTGGCCGCCGCGCCCGCAAGGTCGCCCGCCGCCTCACCAAGGTCGCCCGCCTCGTCGAGAAGGCGGCCGCCGAAACCGAAGCCGTCAACGCCGTCTACCTGCGGGAAGTCGTCGAACTCCCCGCCCGCAGGGCCCGCGAACTCGAGAAGAAGAACGACCGCAGGCAGCGCCTCGGGATTGCCGCGGCCAGCGTCCACGACAAGGTCGGCAAGTCCCTCACCACCAGCACGAACACCCTCACCGGCGTGCAGCCGACCATGCCGGCCCAGCCCCCGACGGTCGGGCAGCCGGCCGTGCAGTACGTGAACCCGCAGCCGTTCCAGTTCCCCGGCCAGCCCAGCAGTACGGCCGCCCCGGTCCCGCACATCGGTGACTTCTTCGGCCAGCAGGAGGCGCTGTGAACGCCGCGCAGAAGGCCGAGCAGGCCCGCCGCGCCAACCAGGCCGAGCACTACAACGCGGCGCAGGCGAGGGCCGCCGCGGCCGGGCCGATGCACCTCGTCACGTTCTGGACGAACGTGTGCCGCAAGCTCGCCAAGGACGCTCTCGAGAGCGGTGACCCGAAGGTCGCCAACGGGCTTGCGGCACACCTCAACGACTTCTACCGCGCTCACAGCCAGTGACGGAATTCATCATCATCACCCGCCGGAAACGAGGGTGACGAGCCGTCCAATGCGCACGCGCAACGCGCACGCGCGAGGATCGCCCACCGACTACAGCCTGTCAACCCCTGAAAGGAGGCGACATGACCGACGACAACGTGATCAGCTTCCCGCGGATCGGGTTCACCCTCACCCCCGGCAACACCCCCGACGGGCCCGCCACCACGGCCACGGACACCCCCACCCCTGCCTCCCTCACCACCCCCGCCGGGAGCCGGCGCAGCCCCCTCGACCTCCTCACCGCACTGCCCTCCCCGGCCCTCCTGCAGCCCGCCATCCCCACCCCCGACCTGGCCGGCGACACCGTCCCCGCGACGTTCCGCAGCGACGGCTACACCCCCCACGACGACGACCTGATCGGCCCCCGGCTCGGCGCCCTGTCGCTCGCCGCGATCCTCGCCGTCGCCGTCGCCGCGCTCCGCGGTGCGCACACCGTCGGCGCCTCCTGGTGGGACCGCCGGCAGGCCCGCCTCACCGAAGCCGACCCGATCCGCGAGGCCCGGCTCAAGCACCAGCTCGCCATGCAGGGCATCCAGGACAAGGCCGCCCAGCAGCGCGCCAAGCAGATCCCGTCGAGCCAGGAGTACGGCCGTAAGACCCTGAACCGGTCCAAGTCCGGAGGGTCCGGCAGTGGGGGAGCGGGCGGCGGTCAGGGCGGCAAGAAGCCGTCCACCGGCAACACCTCAGGCCCCCGCAGTACCAGGCCCGCCGGGGGCAAGACCCGTCCCGCGGACCGTAAGCCCACCCCCACCCGCACTCCCAAGACGCCCAAGCCGGGCAGCACCACCCCCCGGAAGAACAACGGCAGCGGCGCCAAGCAGCCCGCACACCCCAAGGCGCCGCACCGCAAGCACCAGGGCGCCGCCAACACCCTGAACAAGCACAAGCCCCGCCCCACCAACGACCACGCAGGCGGCAAGCACACCCCCCACAAGCCCGGCAGCAAGAACAAGAAGCACCGCCCCGGCCACGCCGACTCCGTCGGCGCCGCAGTGCACAAGAACGCCGCCCGCCGGCTCAAGAAGCGCCGCAAGAACACCAGCGACAAGCCCCCCGTCTGGACCGACCCCAAGAACGCCAACACCAGCTCGAAGAAGCGCAAGAACCGCAAGGACGCACCCCCGGCCAAGCACACCGACAAGAAGACCAAGCCCACCGAACGGGACCAGGAGATGTGGAGGAAGCTCAAGCAGGCCGCCGCCCGCCGCTGGAAGCAGCGCACCCACCGCCCACCCCACGCCACGCACGGCCCGGCACCCAAGCCCAAGACCCCCCGCAACACCAGCACAGGCGGCGGCACCGGCCCGAAGGCGCGCCGCGACAACACCCGCGGCCCCCACAACCGGAGCAAGCACAACAGCAACTGGTGGACGAACACCCGCGCCCGCGCCTGGAAGTACGCCCAAACCCACCGCCCCACCGGAACCACCGGACCGACTACAGGACCCACCGGAACCTCCGGAACCTCCGGAACCTCCGGAAGCCGGCGCAGCCCCTTCGAGAACGCCGCCCACACCGAAGGCACCACCTGGACCGTCGTCAGCGAACACGTCCCCGGCAGCAGCAGGCGTCAGCAGACCGCGGCCGCCGTCACCACCGGCATCACCGCCCTCCCGGCCGCCCCCACCCCGCACACCCCGCGCCCCGGAACCAGCCGCCCCCAGGAGCCCAGCCCCATGCCCCCCAGCACCACCGGCCCGGACCCCCGCATCGTCAAAGCCCGCCACCAAGCCGCCCGCACCGCCAGCCAGGCCGTCGCCCACGGCATGGACGCCCAGCACGCCACCGAGATCACCCTCGACGACGCCTGCGACGGCCTCGACCAACTCACCACCGACGCGTTCGCCACCCACGACGAATCCCAGCGCCTCGCCACCAAAGCCCGCAGCCTCCGCGACACCTGCCTGACGTTCGCCGACTACCTGGCCGTCAACCACAACCTCATCGGCCCCCTGTTCACCGCCGCACTCGCCCGCTTCGCCGAATCCATGGACCTCGTCGCCCGCATGGCCGACGAGATGGAGACCTCCAGCCTCGAAGCCGCAGAGAAGACCGAGACGGCCAGCAACGAAATGAACGACGCCTACCGGCCCTACAACACGGCCACCGCCGACGCCGGCCTCACCACCCCGTCCGCGCCCATCCACAACGAGGAATGACCGCCATGAGCAGCGAAATCGAACCCGCCGACCCCACCCCGCCCGCACCGCCCGCCAGCCAGACCGACGGCAGCCAGCCGGCCGCCCCCCGCAAAACGTTCGGCGGACTCCTCTTCGGCATCCTCAACTTCGTCACCCTCACCGCACGCTTCATGGCCCTCGCCACTGCCGCGATGTGGCTCAAGGAGAACCTGCACCTCCTCAAGGACCGCATGCACCGCGACGCCGAACAGGCCCGACGCATCTCCGAAATGTGCGGTCAAGCAGGCGTCGACCCCTACTTCCAGGGCCTCGCCATCGAAGCCTCCCAAGCTCTCGACCGAGTCGCGGAAGCCTCCGGGGAACTCGCCGGCGCCGCCGACGGCATGGAAGCCAACGCCCGCGCCGTCGGCGACGCCCACGAAACCGAATACCGCGGCATCTACGAAGTCCGCCAGGCATCCCCCTACGCGCAGCCAAAGCCCGGCTTCAATACCGTCCGCTAACCCGCCCACCCCACGACAGCCAGCGAAGGAGGACCACCTGTGGCCACCGACCAGACCCCCGCTATCGAAGCCGCCACCGACGGCCCCCGGCTCGTACCCGCACACAGTCTGCGCCGTCGAATCCAGCTCGAGCGCCTCACCTACGGCGCCGCCACCCTCGGCATCACCATCGCCCCCACCCAGCCCGACTGGACGGCAGCCCACCTCACCGCAGGCGGGATCGCCGTCGGCGCGTTCTGCTGGCTGTGGAAGAAACTCGACCGCCGCGACGACGACACCACCGGTCACACCCTCGGCTTCCTCCAGGCCACCCAGCGCGCCCTGCCCTGGCTGACCGGCGCCAGCGTCTACCTCACCGACCTCCTCCACCCCGGCACCACCTGGTGGGAGTACCTCGCGCCCGCCGCCTGGGGCATCACCATGGCCGGCACCACCCCCATCACCCACTCCCTGAACCTCAAGGCCATCCTCCCCACCCCGACCACAGAGACGCCCACCCCCGACACCACCCCCGCCCAGCAGACCCCGCCCGCCCTGCCCGCCCCCCGCACCTACGAGGAATACCGGGCCTGGGAATGGGTCACCGCCCGAACCACCGGCAACACCCTCCTCACCAACGTCACCCCCTACCAGGACAACGCCCCCGACTTCTGGGGCATCGTCGTCGCCCCCCAAGGCGAAGCCGTCCCCGACCTCAACCCCACCACCCTCGCCGCCGTCTTCGACCTCCCCGCCGGCACCGTCACCCTCCAGCCCATGGACGGCTCCGGACCCGGCCGGAAAGTCCTCATCGCCCGCCCCACCCTCGACACCGCCGCCCAGGCCGAACAGGACCCCATCCACCGCATCTGGAACGAGAAGATCACCCACCCGCGCGGCGCCGCCCCCGGCATGCTCCTCACCGACTACCGCATCGAAGACAACCGGATCGCGCTACGCACCACCGCCCCCGACGGACACCTCATCCAGCTCAATCAGAAGATGCTCGCCCGCGCCTTCGACATCGCCGACGCCACCCTCCTCATGGTCGAAACCGACGGACTCGGAGAGGGCCTCATCAGCATCTACAAAACCCACCCGCTGATGAACGTCCGCGAAGCCACCATCGAAGACCTCACCATGCAGCCCGACGGCACCATCGCCCTCGGCCAACGCCCCGACGGCCGCACCGGCCGCGTCCCCCTCTACGACCCCCAGATGGGAGCCATCACCGACCTGTACGTCGGAGCCCCCGGCGCAGGCAAGTCCGTCACCCTGCTCCACGTCATCGCCGGCGAACGCATCAGCGGCATCGTCTCCATTGCCGCCGACGCCCAGGACGGCATGTCCCTGCCCGAGGTCGACGGCCGCGTCTACCACTTCGGCAAGGGCATCGCCGCCACCGCCGCCACTCTCGCCGCCGCCAACGACCTCAGTAAGTACCGCGAACAGGTCAGCGCCCAGAACGGCTGGGGCTCCTTCGACATCGGCAACCCCTGGCCACTGGTCAACGTCACCCTCGACGAACTCAACCGCATCCTCTCCGCCGACGCCGTCGTCCCCCGCCCCTTCCGCAAGTGGGTCACCGGCCTGGTCGGCGACACCCAGTCAACCGGCCGCAAGCTCGGCCTCGGCATCCGCTTCGCCGCCCAGTCCATCCACCTCGCCGACCTCGGCGACAAAGACCGCATCCGCGCCAACGCCAAGAACGGCACCGTCTGGCTCGGCCGCACCAACTCCTCCACCACCCAGAGCATGGCCCGCGACGGCGTCCTCCCGCCCGGCGTCCAGATCGAACCCATCCCCCGCTACTTCAACACCAGCGACGGCAGCAGTATCGACGCAGCCTTCCACGGCCTCGAAGCCCCCAAGGGGCCCATCACCGCCGGCATGGCCAACATCATCAACGGCGGAAGCCTCTTCCTGAACCGCACCTGGTACGCCCACAAGGAGAACAAGACCTACCCCGGCCTTATCACCCTCATGGAATCCGCGCCCATCCCACGCCTCACCCCCGACGAGGACCGCGTCTTCCAGGAGTCCTACGCCCGCTGGCTCGACCACGCCGAAGCCCTCCTCGCCGGAGAATGCGACGACGACACACCCGAAACCGGCCAGCAGGCATCCAACACGCAGGTCGTCCTCGACGACGAAGACGACCAGCCGAGCGCCGGCAGCATCAAGGACCGCATCCTCGACCTCCTCACCGACGGCCCCATGGCCCTCAAGGACGTCCGCCGCCACCTCTCCGACGTCGCCGCCGGCAGCGTCAACAACGCCATGGCCGAACTCCGCGACGCCGGCCACGTCACCGCCATCAGCCGCGGCACCTACCAGCTCACCGACTAACCCACCCCGACAGGAGACCGATCCCCGTGAACCGACTGCCCGAGCCCCCCGGACGGCAGCCCCACGCCACCCAGGCCGGGCAGCCCACCACCAACACCGCCGCCCAGGCATTCCTCGCCGACCTCGAATCCGCCTTCACCACCACCAACACCGCGAAGACCACGCCCACCGCCTACCGCGACGACACCCTCCCCGCCACCTACACCACCGGGCCGACCGCCCCCGTGCCCCAGCCCGGACGGCCCCCCATGAGCCAGCGCGCCGTCGACCTCAACACCACAATCCTCTGCACCGGCATCGCCTCACTCCCCATCGGCGGCATGACCAGCCTCGTCGTCTACACCCTCGGCCAAGTCGACCCGGCCGCCCTGGCCATCGCAGCGGCCGCGCCCGCCACCATCGCGCTGCCGATCCTCGCCCTCGCCCGCTTCCTCCGCCGCGCCCGCCAGGTCGTGGAAGCCGCACCGCCCGTCATCCACCAGCACTACACCGGCACCGTCCACCAGGACACCCGCACCGTGAACAGCACCAACCGCGGCCTGTGGGCCAGCAACCGCAACCAACTCCCCGCAGGCGACTAACCCGCAGGGGGAAGGCACCTCTGACAAACCCCGCCCCATACGCCACCATGAACTAGCACGGTCCCTGGGGGCGGCTTAGCACCCCCGCGCCAAGGCGAACTCAGGGACCGTGCCACAAGACCCGGCCCCGCCCCCGAAAACCCCCACGGAGGCGGGGCCGCCCCATACCCTCAACCCTCCGGATGCTCCCGGAACCACGCCACCATCCGCTGCAACGGCAACGACACCGCGAGGCTGTTGCCCTTCGCCCCCAAATTGCTCCGCCCGTAGTGGTCCGCCTGCCGTTCCGCCTCGTCCACAGCACCGATCGGCTCCGCGTACACGGCCGAGTCCTTCGCCTGCATCGCCTCCCGCACCTTCACCGCGGCCGCCAGCTTCCGCGTCATGAACGCCTGACAGTCATCCGCATCAGTGCACCCGGCCGCAGTCACCCCCTGATACACCTCAAACGCCGACCGCGGCTCCACCACCCGCGACGACGCCGACGGGCTCGAAGACGGCTTCGCATCCCCACCGCCGTCACCACAGCCCGCCAGCACCACCGCGGCCGCCACAGCCCCTACAACCCACCCCACACGCGCACGCTTCATGCCGCGCATCGTCCTCCCACACCCCCACCCGAGGGAACACACCAGCAAAAATCGGCGATCATCCGTGATAGGCGCGGGGCCTGACAACCACACAGCGGGAGCCCCACCGCCATGCCCTGGTCCAGACTCAAGCAGGACGAAGTAGCCGTCCGCCGCACCGCACTGCTCAAGCTGCGCCGCGAAGGCGTCCGCTACGACGACGAACGCATCCTCGCACTCGGCTACGCCAGCGCAGCCACCGCCCGCAGCGACCTCAAACGCGCCCTCGAAGCCCACCGCGACGAAGAAGCCGCCGAGATCAGCATCTACCGGCAGCAGGAGAACGAACGCCTCGACGCCCTCCTCGAAGCCGCCTGGCCCCGCGCCACCAAGCCTTCCCCGGTCCTCGACAAGGAAGGCAACGTCGTCGACCACGCCCTCGACATGCGGGCCGTCGACACCGTCCTACGCCTCATGGACCGGCGGGCCAAACTCAACGGCCTCGACATGCCCACCAAGGCCGAAGTCACCGGGCCTGACGGCGGGCCACTCCAGATGGGGCCCGTCACCAGCGCGGAACTTGAGACGCTCATGGGACTGGGAGCTTCTAAGGCCACCGAGGACAACACCGAGAATGCCGCAGCGGAAGACGGCAGTGACAAGTAACGCCGATCTGCTGGCGGCCTACCGGCAACTTCCCCGAGAACAGCGGCTGGAGATCGCCCGTGCAGCCTCTCCCGAGCTGCGTGCGCAGCTAGCTCACCTTGAGCGCGAGATGGCAATGGACCGCTCTCCAGGCGCCCTCGCGGCAGTCCTCACAAACGGTAAGGAGATGCAGGCACGGCACCTGGACCTGGTGGACCAGGCGTTCCAGCGCATCGCCGTGGGGGAGCGGGTCAAGGTGATGCTGACGATGCCTCCAAGACATGGCAAAAGCCGTCGAGCCTCACGTTGGGCCCCGGTGTGGTACCTGCGGCGCAACCCCGATCACCGGCTCATGCTCGCCTCCTACAGCGCCACTCTCGCCGATGACCACGGGCGATGGATCCGCGACACCATCACCGGCTACGCCAGCGTTCTCGGCATCTCCCTCAATCAGGGCTCGCGCGCTGCGAACCGATTCGATATCGACGGGCGCGAAGGCGGAATGGTTACCGCCGGCGTGGGCGGTGGCCTCACAGGAAAAGGAGCGAACTGTTTGCCTGATGAGACCTTGGTGACCACGGAAATCGGTAGAATTGCCATGTCAGAACTCGTGGCCATGAAGATGAAGCCGCGAGTTCTCTCCTTCAACCATGCGACCGGCCGACCGGAGTGGCGCCGGATTCTGGCAACGAGGACAACTACCGCCGATGGACTCATCGAAGTCACCAGCGCTCGTGGGCATACAGTACGGGCTACCGGAGATCACCCCTTCTATGTCCCTGGATTCGGTTACCGGCCGGCCGCGTCTCTACGGCCCAGGGACCGGCTTACAACGCACGTCCTCGAGGGCGAACCGACACTGCACACTGTGCGGCAAGGATCGGGGGAAGCCCAGGGGGACGCTCAGTCCCACATGCAAGGACTGCTACAACCAGGCTCGATACGTGAAGATCCTTCTTCGCTGCCTATGGTGCAACGAGGAATTCCTGAAGCCCCGGTACGAGTACAACAAGGCTCTTCGGCGCGGACACTTCTCGTTCTACTGCTGCAAGGACCACTCGCAGGCGCACCATGCGGTGAAGAACGCCCGCCGGTGCCAGCACTGCGACATCGCAATGCCAGGCAAGAGGAACAACAAGTTCTGCTCGATGCAATGCCGCATCGACTCTCGGGAGCATCCGGAAAAGCCGTGCACCATGTGCGGACTGTTCTTTCGACCTCTGAGCAGCCGAACCGTGTACTGCTCCCGCGTCTGCGCGGACAAGGCCCACTCGATACGCATGCTCGGCTGGGGAAACTCCCACTACAAGGACGGCACCAGCTACAGCAAGTGGTTCAAGGAGACACGTCCGCTGATCTTCGAGCGGGACAAGGACTGCTGCGTCGTCTGCTCCGCCGGCTTCAAGCCGGTCACGTTCATGCGGAACGGCGTGCCTGCTCAGCGGTCGAACCTGATCGTGCATCACCTGGACGAGAACCCGGCGAACAACCGCGTCGAGAACCTCATCTTGCTCTGCTACACCTGCCACGCCGTACACCACAAGTCCACGGAGACGCCGTATCCCTGGTTCGCCGAGTACACGCGCCAGGCGTCCGAGTCCATGACATCCAAGTGGAAGGAAACAGCAACTTCTTTGCTGACGGTCTACTCGTCCACAACTGCCTCATAGTCGACGACCCCTTCAAGGGATCCGAGGACGCAGAGTCCCAGACCCAGCGCGACCGAGTCTGGGACTGGTGGCAGTCCGTCGCCCTCACCCGCCTCGAACCCAACGGCAGCCTGGTCGTCATCAACACCCGCTGGAACCCCGACGACCTATCCGGCCGACTTCTCGAGACTGAGGGCGACGAATGGACCGTCCTGGACCTGCCTGCCCTGGCCATGGCGGAGGACGATCCCCTTGGCCGCAGCCATGGCGAGGCTCTGTGGCCCGAGCGGTACAACACCGAAGACCTCGCCCGCATCCGCAAGGGCGTCGGTGAACGTGTCTGGTGGGCCCTCTACCAGCAGCAGCCCCGACCCCTCGATGGTGGTGTCTGGCAGTGGGCCTGGATCACCGGCAACCGGTGCAGCCCCGTCGCGTTCCGCGGCGTCGACCTCAGCCGCACCCTCGTTGCTATCGACCCCTCGGGAGGCGCTGGCACCGCCAACGACGAAACCGGCATCGTCGCCGGCGGCCGTGCAGCAGACGGAGACCTCTACCTTCTCGCCGACCGCTCCGGACGCCACGGCGCCAACGCCTGGGGTACCGAGGCATGCCTGCTGGCCATCGAACTCGACGCCGACGCCTTCGTCGTGGAGACCAACTTCGGCGGCGACATGACCCGGCAGGTCCTCATCCAAGCCTGGCAAGACCTCCAACGATCCGGGCGCACCCAGGGGCGGCCCATGCCGCGGATCGTCGAAGTCAACGCCAAACAAGGCAAACGGCTGCGCGCCGAACCCATCGCTCAGCTCTATGAGCAGGGCCGCGTCCACCACGTAGGGGAGTTCCCCGACCTGGAGAGGCAGATGGTGACCTGGCTGCCCGGCATGGACTCACCCGACCGCATGGACGCCGCCGTCCACGCCCTCACCGAACTCGCCGACCCCGCCCAGCACGGACTCGGAAGCCACGCCTACAGCGACCAGCGGCTCCGCGGCCGCCGATAGCCGAGGGAACACCCCAACCCCACACCCGTACCCTGATGATCAGGCGCGGGGCCTGCAAGCAGAGGAGAAGCGGTGGGCCTCATG
Organism: Streptomyces seoulensis; assembly: GCF_004328625.1. Lineage (NCBI taxonomy): Bacteria > Bacillati > Actinomycetota > Actinomycetes > Kitasatosporales > Streptomycetaceae > Streptomyces > Streptomyces seoulensis. Next base: position 19,273 of record NZ_CP032230.1, on the reverse strand, counting down.
ACCGGGCTGCGGCACGCGCTGCGCATCGACAACTGGTCGATGTTCAACTACAAGCCGCTGTTTGCCGACCCCACCACCGGCATGCCACAACGCCGCGCCTTCCCCGAAGCCGCCGCCATGTGGGTCCCCGCCGAAGACGAACGCCGGCTCGCCTCCTACAAACTCCTCGCCGCCTACGACCAGAACCAGGCCGGGGAACTCGCCGAGATCCGTGACGGGGCTGAGGCCCGCGAACGCCGCGAGTACGGCGACCCCGCCATGTTCGTCGACACCCTCGTCTCCCACGTCCTGGGCCGCGAGCAGTCCATCACCGTGCCCGGCGCCGAACACGCCGACGACGACCAGCCCGACCCGCAGGCCGTCCAGGCCGAACGCGTGCAGGAACTCCTCCGCGAGTGGGCCGACGAGGAACTCCTGCCCATGCGGCTCCTCCAGGCCGAACGCAAGGCCGTCGGCCTCGGCGACGGGGTACTCCACCTGTGGTGGGACGCCGACAAGCAGCGCCCCCGCATCACCACCTACGACCCCGGCTTCTACTTCCCCGTCATCGACGAGGACTCCGACGGTACCGACTACCCCACCCGAATCCACTTCGCGTGGGAACTCCCCGAGGACAAGAAACGCCGCCTGCCCGCCCGGCTGCGCCGCATCACCTACGAGCTGGACTGGATTAGGCCCGCCACCGCCTCCGGGGTCGACCGGCAAGGGCGGCCCGTCCGCGCCCCAGTCCTCACCGAAGCCACCGACGACGAACCCGCCATCCCGGTCCTCGGCCGCGGCGACCGGGTCGACCACCTTGGGGCGATCTCCCGCATGTACCCGTGGTCGGAACAGCCCTCTTACAAGACGTGCTACCTGACCGACGGGATCTGGCTCCTCGAGGACCTCACCGGTGACATCGACGTCGACTCCCTGCCCATGGAGAAGGCCCACTTCAACAGCAACTCCCAGGGCGAAGTGCTGGACCGGCTGGACATCTACCAGGACTTCATCTCGGTTATCCACCTGCCCAACACGGTGCCCGCCGCCGGCGAGCACTGGGGCCAGTCGTCGCTGGCGAAGGCGCTGCAGGTGTTCGACGAGCTTGCCGCGTCGGACACCGACTCTGCCCGCGCGTCCGGCACCACCGGCCTCCCGATGATCGCCATCTCTGGTGTGCACGACTCCAATCAGCGGTTCAACGTCGGCCCCGGCGCCCTGTTCACCCTCGGCGAGAACGGCAAGATGACCGCCGTCGACACTTCCGCCGCCCTCCGTGAACTCCGCGAACACGGCCACGACCTCCACGACCGGGCAGCCAACGTCGTCCGGCTCCCCGCCGTCGCCCTGGGCACCATGGACCCCTCCAAGGTGCCCTCCGGGTATGCCCTCGAACTGTCCCTCGGCCCGCTCGACTCCAACATTGCCGGGATGCGGCTCGCCCGCGACCACGCCGACCGGCTCATACCCAAGTTCGTGCAGCGTCTCTTCCACGCAGGCCAGCACCCCGACTGGGCCGGGCTGCCCGTCCTGCCGGCCAAGCTGACCCGCGGCCCCTACACGCCGACGGACAAGGCTGCCGTCCTCGACCAGGTCACCACCGCCTACCTGGCCAAGGTGATCAGCCTCGAGACCGCGATCCGCATGCTGCAGGACGCGGGCTGGCCCATAAGCGACGCTCAGGCAGAGGTCAAGCAGATCGAATCCCGCTCCTTCGAAGCAGCCCGGCAGCTCGCCGACGCCACCGGTGACACGAAGCTCGTCGCCGACTACCTCGGCGTCGACATCAACCCCGACCCCACCCCGCCGCCGGCGCCGCAACTCCCCGGTCTGCCCTCCGACAACACGCCCACCAACCAGCCGGACGCGCAGCCCGGAGGGAGCGGAGGGAACACATCGTGACTTCTGTGGTGTCCTTGATCTCAGGCGCGGGGCCTGAACTGTCCATGGGAGGACTGTCACCGATGCGTCGCCCCACGCAGCCGCCCCGCCCCGCCACCGCCTGGGCCCACCCTTACACAGGTGTGGACGGTCTCGCGGTGTTCTACAACGACGGCGGCACCCCGCCCGCACCGGCCGCGCCCACCCCGGCAGACCTCGCCGGCCGCCCGCAGGCAGTCCCCGCCATCCACGTGCCTCCCGTCAACCCGGCGGACCCGGAGGAGGAGAAGGTCTCCTTCACCCAGCGACGGCTGAACAAGATGATGTCCGAAGAGAAGGAAGAGGGCCGTCGCGCCGCCTTCCGCACCATCGCGGAAGCCGCCGGCCTCGACCCGGACTCCTTCGAACCCACCCAGTTCGGCAACCTGTTCAAGCAGGCCGAACAGGCACGCCAAGCCCAGCTCTCCGAGGAACAGCGGCGCACCGAGGAACTCACCCGGCGCGAGCAGGAACTCCAGGCCCGCATCGACGCCGCCGCCCAGCGTGAAGCCGATGCCGCCAAGCGAGACCGCGACACCCGCATACGGGCCGCGCTCGTCAAGCTCGGCGCGACCGGCGACGACCTCGACGACGCCACCGCCCTGATCCGGGTAGCGGACGACGCCGACGACGCCGCGATCAGTGAGGCCGCCGACAAGCTGAAGGAACGCCGTACCGAACTCTTCGGCGGCACAGTCCACCAGGCACTGCCCCCGGCCCCTTCCGGAGGCCCCGCCGCCGGCGGCCCCCCGCGCCCGCCCACAGCCGGGAAGGACGCAGTCAAGGACGCCGCCCGCGCCCGCGCCGAAGCCATGGGCCTGCGCACCGCAAGCTGACCAGCTCCACCGAACGACTTGGGACCACGCCCGCACCCCCCGTGGACGGCACCACCACCTGGTGCCCTCACCACACACCCGCGTGACATCGCGAAAGGGGCTACGGCGTGGACATCCAGCCGTACACCAGCACCGAGACGCTCGCTGTCGGCCGCCCGTGGCTCATGAGCATGCTCGGCATCGAAGCCAACCAGACCGTCACCCTCGACCTCACCCAGTTCGACCAGAACCTGCACTGGCTCGAGGCGTCCGCCTACCAGCCGGAGCGGAAGCTGAAGTCCGGCATCCCCCTGGCGCAGAACGCCACGACCAAGCTGTTCGAGCCGTACAGCCCGGTCACCAACGAGGTCCAGACCGCCACCATCACCGGCGGACCCACCGGCGGCACGTTCACCCTCACGTTCTCCGGGCAGACCACCAGCGCCATCGCCTACAACGCCACCGCCGCGACCGTCCAGGCCGCACTTGAGGCGCTGTCCAACGTCAACCCCGGCGACATCAAGGTCACCGGCAACGCGGGCGGCCCCTACACCCTCACGTTCGGCGGCCAGTACCTCGGCGACAACGTCGCATCCATCACCGCCACCGCCTCCCTCACCGGCGGCAGCACCCCCGGCGTCACCATGGCCACCACCACCGCCGGCGGCACCGCCACCGCCAGCGACGGCACCCAGACCTTCCGCGGGTTCCTGTTCACCGAGGTCGCCTTCCACCCCGGCTCCACCAAGGTCGCCGCCCCGCTGATGGTCCACGGCCAGATCGACGTCGCCAAGCTCCCGGTCGCCTTCGACCCCGCCGACGCCCCGGCCGGCTCCAACACCCAGTTCGTCTACAAGGTCTGATCAGGAGACACCGCCATGCCCAATGACATGCTGGAGCTCCTGCTCCGCGACCTGAACCCGACGGAAATCCAGGCATTCGTCCGGGAAATCCAGACCCCGTCGGACTACGCACTCACCCTGTCGGTGATGCCCGAGCGAACCATCAACTCTGTCCGCTGGGAGACCCGCGGCAACCGGCGACGAGTCGCCGCCGCGAACTACCGCGCATGGGACGCCCAGACCAAGGTGGCCACGCGTGAGATCACGCAGTTCGCCACCTCCGGCAAGCTCCTCCCGCTCGGCCAGAAGTACATCGTCGGCGAGTTCGAGACCATCCTGGAGAACCTCGACCGCGGCATGGACAGCCGCGACCTCGTCCAGGCCGTCTACGACGACGTTGCCGCGCACGTCCTGTCCATCAAGAAGCGCCTCGAACTCGCAGCCGGCGACCTCCTCACCGACGGCAAGTTCACCCTGGTCGGCGAGAACAACCTCACCCTCGAGGCCGACTACAAGGTGCCGGCCGCGAACATGCCGACCGCACCCACCGCGTGGACCGACCCCACGGCCGACATCCTCGGCGACGAGATGCGCTGGATCGAAGTCCTCCGCTCCTCCGGCGCCCCCGCCCCGGCCCGCGCCCTCACCTCCTACAAGGGGTGGGCGCAGATGATGGCGAACGACTCCTACCGCGCCGCCTACTACGGCTCGGTCAACTCCGCCAGCACCATCCCCACCGCCGTCCTCGCCCCCAACGAGGTCGACGTCGTCCGCGCCCGCTACGGCCTCCCCCCGATCGAGCGCTACGACGTGAAGATCGAGCTGGACAACGGCACCGACGTGAGGGCCCTGCCGGAGAACATGTTCTTCCTGCTGCCGCCCAACCCGTCCCAGTGGGCCGAGACCCAGTACGGTCTCACCGCCGACGGCCTCATCCTGTCCCAGGGCGCCAACCCGGCCATCCTCCGCGAGGAGGCCCCCGGGATCGTCGTCACCCGCGGCTACCAGGACGACCCGCCGCAGGTGTACACGAAGTGCTCCGCGGCCGCGCTGCCGGTCATGTACACCCCGGACATCCACATCGCCGCGACGGTGTGGTGACCTATGGCCGCCCAGCTCGCATCCACGGTGTACGTGAACGACCCGGAAACCCATCAGACGGTCGAACTGGCTGCGGGCACCTGCCCGGAGCCGGAGCTGGCCGCCCTGGTGACGAACCCGGCCGCCTGGGTCGACGGCGAGGTCCCGAGCTCGTCCAAGCCCGCTAAGAGCGACCACAGCCCTGCTGGCGGCGACCAGGACGACGCCAGTCAGGACACCAAGGCCGCCCATTCGGCCAAGAAGACCGCCGCACGCAAGAGTGCGGCCACCAGCCGGTCCGGGGGCCGGGACGCCGCTGACGAGGGCAGCAGCGGCAACTGAGGGAGTGTGCGGGCCCGCCCCCTGGTGGGGCGCCAGAGCGGGCCCGCACACCCCAACCCCTTCCCACCCCCACACGCCCGTGAAGGAGCCACCTGATGGACAGTGCAGTACAGGCGTGGCTGCTCTCCCAGCTCGGCAGGGCCACCGACCTTTCCGACCTGAACACCCGGTATCTACGACTCGGGACCGCCCGCGCAGTAGCCCTTGAGGTGTTGCGGGAACGGTATGCCGACATGCTGGCTCAGCCGACCGGGGTCACTGTCACCAACGTCGTCGCCGTGAATTTCACCGCGAACCTGGCCGCACTCGAACGGAAGATCACCGCCCTCGAGGCCGGGGAACCCCCCGCACCCGACGACCCCACCGCGTCCGACACACGCGACCACATCGGCGTCATCCTGCTGCAGGAACGGCCCCGCCGATGAGCACCCCCACCCAGCAGACCCGCGACGACCGCAGCGAACTCACCACACTCATCACCGCCGCCGTCCTGGAACTTACCCGGCAGTGGAACCGGCTCACCGTCGCCCAGGACAGGCTGCTGCGCACCCTGGAACGGATACGGCCCGGCCTCGGCGCCACCACCCGCATCAACAGCTACATCACCGCGTTCCACCACGAGGTCGGCGAGTTCGACCGCCTCACCCGCGCGGTCGCCGAACGCTGGGCCGCCCAAGACCTTCCCACCGCCTACCGCGACGGCGCCCTCCGCGCCCTGCGCCGCGCCAACCGGGACATCACCCTGTTCCGGTGGACAGCCGACCACCAGGCCGCCCTCACCGGGCTCACCAGCATCTTCTACGTCGATCTGGTGGCCCGTATCCAGGAGGCGGTACGCCGGGCGCAGGCGTTCGCCCGCGCCGCGCAGGAAGCCACCCGCACCGTCACCCTCGGCCGCAACCACGCCGGGATCGACGCCCCCCGACTTGCTGCTGATCATCCGCTGTCCACCGTGGTCTACAGCGACCAGGCCCGGCACCCGGTGAAGGACTGGGCACGGTCCGCGCTCACCTATCAGGGCGCGGTCACCGCCAACCATGGCGCCATCAACACCGCCCGGCTAGAGCTGGAGGCCGAGTGGATGCAGGTCCGGGACGGCGACGAATGCGGCTGGACTGGACATCAGGACACCGATCACGCTGACGGCACGATCCGATCCATCGACGACTGCGCGGCCTACCCCGTGGCCCATCACGGGTGTGTACGCGAGCTGATTCCCCGCCCCGACCTCAACGGCCGCCGCGGCCTTGTCTCAGGAGACCCAGCATGAGCAAGAAGAGGATCGGCTCTGAACTAGACGCTCTCGGACTCGAAGTAGAGGTGCCAGACGGCATGTCGGTGGTTCGGGCATCAGTGGAGACGTGGGTCGGAGCAGCCGATGGAAGCAGTGGCTTCGAAGTCTCCTCCACCAGGGTCTCCCACAAGATGCTGGAGGAAGACTGGCATGTGCCTCATCCGGTGGTGAACTGCTCCATGAGGGTCACGCAGAAAGGTGTCCCCCTGACGGCAGAACAACGGGACCGCGTGGCGAAGTGGTTGAGAGCCAACGGAGTTGATCCCCGCCTCGTTGAACGAGGAGATATCCGCTTGGAGTGGCGGGATCGAGGAGGCCACATCGGGAACCAGATCATTTGCTTCACGCAGTTCTACGTCGATGAGGCAGGAAATAGGGCGTTCGATGAACGGACCTGCGAAGCTGTGCGGTTTGAGCGAGCCGTCCCACAGATCGTCGAACTTGAGCCCGACCCTGCTTGGGAAGGATGGGATTCCTACCTGGCACACCGAAGCGGTGAGAGCGAGTGACCAAGCCCGCCGAGCCGTCTGCGCACGGTGTCCGGATCGACGCCCAGCCCGGTGACGCCACCGTCCGAATCGACGGCACCCCCCTCCCGCGCGGCCAGGTCGTTGGCTATCGGCTAGAGCACGACATCGCCAACGCGCTGCCCATGCTCGTCCTCCACGTCCGGGAACCCGCCGCCGCTACGTGGGAGGGGCTCGCCCGCGTCACGGTCGCCGACCAGCAGCAGGACATCGGCGAGGAGATCGCCGCGTTCCTCGCCAGCATCAACCCGGCCGCCGTCCAAACAGCCGCCCTCGACCGGCCGGACCTCGGCGACGGCAAGACCTCCGTCACCGAAGCGATCCTCGCCACCCTGGCCGACTGGGCGCAGGGGAGGGGCGTCTGATGCCTGGGCTAGACGACATCCTCGCCCCCGCCCGGCGATGGATCGAAACCAACCTGTGCGTGGACACCGTCCGGATTACGCTCCCGCCCACCGAGGACGCGGTCCTCAACGAGACCACCGGCCATCTCGAATACCCGCCCGGCGACGTGCTCTACGAGGGGCCTGGTGCTGTGCAGGGCGGTATCGCCCAGTCCGAGGTGTCGTCCATACCCAACGCGGGCCAGCCGTGGGCGCAGGAAACCCACTCCCGGTACCGGCTCATGACCCCGCTCACCGCGCCGATCGCCCCCAAGGACGCCATCGTCACCGTCGTACAGGTCCACAACCCCCAGCAGGCCGACCTCATCGGCCGGTCCTGGCTGTGCCAAGACCCCGGTATCGCCGCCACCACCGAAGTCATCCGCATCACCGCCCTGGACCAGAACCAGACCGCCGGATCGAGACTCCCGTGACCCCCGACGAACTCGCCGAACGCCTCGAGGCAGCCGCCAAACGAGTCGGCCCCGCCGTGCAGCGCGGCGTCACACACACCGGAACCCTGGGCATAGCCAAGATCCGGGGCAACGCGTCCGGCCGGCCCGGTCCGAACGTCATCACGGGCGCCTACCGGAACTCGTGGAAGTCGGTGGACCGCCGATGGGTGAACAGTGCACTGTGCACCATCGGTACCGAACTTCCCTATGGTCGCCGGCTGGAGTTCGGCTTCACCGGCACGGACAGCCTGGGCCGCTCCTATGCGCAGCCTCCGTTTGCCCACGTGCAGCCGGCGCTGCCGTTCATCGAGCAGACGTTGAAGATGCAGATGAAGTTCGCGGTCATGGAGGTGTTGCAGTGATCAGCAGGCTGGCCGCCAGCCGGGCGGTTGCCGCTCTCCTCGCAGAGGCCACTGGACTGCCCGTCGGGCGAGGGCACGCACCCAATGGGGCGCAGGCGCCCTACTACCTGCTGTACAGCGTCGACACCAGCCTGTCCGGCGCCCCCTTCGCCGACCTGAATGAGGACGCACTCACCGTCTACCAGGTCACCTCTGTGTCCGGGCCCGACCCCACCGTCCTCAGCTCCGCCGGCCTGGAAGACCAGGCCGAGTGGATGGCGGACAAAGCCCGGCAAGCGTTCCTGCTCCGCGACTCGGTCACGGGTCGCTGGCGGTATCCGCTCACCGTGCCCGGCTACAGGGACATGGCCCGGACGCTGGACACGGAACCGGGGGGAACGAGTGACCCCGCAGATGGGATCATCAGCTATGTGCAGCGGTTCAGCATCGCCTGGACCCCGGCCTGACCTGTCAGGCACTGCACGGACCGCACCGCGGCGGGACCCCACGCGGACGCCACCAAGAGGTGGCCGACCACACATCACGTGTACAGGGGCTGACCGCACCACGCGGAGCAGGCCCCGGACGTCAAGGGGCCCCAATGCTGCTCGCCAAGCCGAAAAAGTACATGAGGCGCGGCACGTCGAAGTTCTACTTCGTGCCGACCATCGCCGCCACCACGATGATCCCGACCCGCAGTGAACTGGGCGCGGGCACCGACTTCACCGCCTTCATCGCCGCGATGGACGGGTGGACGGTCACCAATCAAGAGATCGACACCCCGGACATGGCGGACACCTACGACGCCACCATCCCCGGCAGCGACAAGGCCGACTCGAGCTCCTTCACCTTCTACGAGGACGAGGAGGACGCCGACCTCGAGCAGCTCTTTGCCAAGGGCACCACCGGATACGTCGTCATCCTCCGCAAGGGCGACATCCCCGGCAACAACTCGATGGACGTGTTCCCGATCCGGGTCGCCTCTCAGTCGCCGCAGTACACGGCCGACAACGAGGCCGCGAAGTTCATGGCGACCTGCTCCATCACCTCCCGCCCCCTGCAGGGTGCCCCCGTCCCGGCGTCGGGCACGGACGAGGTGCAGACGGTCACCATCACCGGCACCCCGACCGGCGGCACGTTCACCCTCACCTTCAACGGCCAGACGACGAGCGCGATCGTCTACAACGCGACCTCGTCCGCGGTGCAGTCCGCGCTCGAGGCGCTGTCGAACATCGCACCCGGCGACATCACGTGCACCGGCGGGCCGCTGCCCGGCAGCCCCGTCACGGTCACCTTCAGCGGCGGCGCCTACGACGGCACCGACGTGCCGCAGATGACCGCCGCCGGCAGCTTCACCGGCGGCACCAGCCCCGCCATCACGGTCGCCACCACCACACCCGGCGGCTGACCCCCCGCACCCTCTCAGCTCCCGGCCGGACACCCCTGGCGTTCGGGAAGGGGCGCCTGCGGGCGTCCGGCCGGGTCTCCCTTCCCCTGACGGAGGACCAACCCCATGACCAGCACCACCCGCACCAAGCCCCAGCCGCCCGCCGCCGCAGTCGCCGCCGACGCGCACTGGGCCGCCAAGATGGACCGCCTGCGTAGCCGGGCGCTCGCCGAGACCGTGTTCGTGGTCTGCGACGACCAGAGCGTCCGAGACCGCTACCTGCGCGCCCAGAGGGACTACGACCTCGCCGCCCAGTACGCCAAGGCCAACCCCAAGGACACCGAAGCGGCCAGCGACCTCACGCGCGCCACCGAGGCCCGCGACGACGCCAAGCAGGCGTACGACGAGGTGTCCATCCCGATCCGGTTCCGCGCCCTGCCCCGCCAAGCCCTCGAAGCGCTCTACGAGCAGCACGCCCCGTCGGAAACCGACACCGAGGACGGCAAGCGATGGGCCGACTCCTTCCCCGCCGCACTCATCGCCGCCGCCTGCGTCGACGGCATGACCGAGACCGAAGCGCAGGAACTCCTCAACTCCTGGTCCCTCGCCGAAGCCGACGCCATGTTCAACGCCGCATACGGCGTGCAGAACACCACCCGGACCGACCTGGGAAAAGGCTGACCCAGGATGCCCGCCTCCGTGACGAGCTCGCCCTGTGCCGGCAGTACCAGATCCCGCACAGCGCCTTCCGTGGCGGTGACGGCACCTGGACGGCCCTCGACCGGGAAAAGGCCCTCGCCTACGAAAACCACCTTCGCGGCACCTGTCCCCAGTGCGGAACCCGCGACTCGGACTGGACCGACGAGGCCGGCGAATACCAGGAGGCGTACATCGCCGTCTCCCACAAGTGCTTCGGCTGCGAGGAGATCGCAGCCAAGCAGGGAGAGATCCCGGACGGGAAAGCCGGCGCCGGGATGAAAGTCCTTCTGCTGCCCGCCTCCGTACACGCGGCGCAGCAGGCCCTCGCAGAACTCACCAGCAGCCGGTAGCGGCCACAACCAGGGAAGGGAGGCAGGACTCAGGTGGCGAACTGGAACCTCAGTGTCGATCTGAAGGGCAACGGGAACGACCTGTCCCAAGCCCTGAAGTCCTCCGCGAAGCGCGCCCGGTCCCTGGGGACGGCAGCGAAGACAGCCAAGACCGAGGTCAAGGAACTTGGTCTTGCCGCCGAGGCAGCCGGCAAGCACATCAAGACTCTGGGCACCGAGGCACGTACCGCTGCCCGCCGCCTGAACTCCCTCGGTGACAACGCGCAGACCGCCACCCGCCGCCTCAACCGGTACGGCGATGCCGCGCAGAGCGCGCACCGGCATGTCACCTCCCTCGGTGAAAACTCGCGCACTACCGGCCGGCAGTTGGCTCGCATGTCCGGGCAGATCGACACCGCTGTCCGTGACCTGGCCCGGCTCGCTACTGCCGCGCAGCGTGCGGACTCCCGAATGGCTCGCATGGGCCTCAGAGGGTCCGGCAGCTTGCGGCGCTACCGGGATGAAGCCAGCCGGGCCCACAGCGCGCTGAAGTCCCTCGCCGGAGTAGGTGCCACCCTCGGCCTGGCCCTCGGTGTGCACGAGGTGATTGAGGAGGGCGGCCAGTACCAGCAGGCCATGAATGCGTTCGGTGCCACCACCGGTGCCACGCAGATGCAGATGAAGCGAGCGTCCGCCACCGCCAACCAGCTCGGCAACGACCTGAAGCTGCCGGGTGCCACGGCAGCGGACGCCGCCGAGGGCATGGTGGAGCTCGCCAAGGCCGGTTTCCGCACCGACCAGGCCATCAGCGCCACCCGCTCCTCGGTGATCCTCGCCTCGGCAGCCCAGGTCAATGCAGCCGACTCCGCGAAGTACTTGGGCGACATGATGGACCAGTTCGGTATGGGCGCCGACCAGTCCGCCAAAGCCGCCGACACCCTCGCCGCCACCGCCAACGCCGCATCTGGTGAGATCATCGACATTTATTACGCCATGAAATATGCGGGTCCGGTCGCGCACGGGCTCGGTTTGTCCATGCAGGAGACCGCCGCCGCAGTCGGCATGCTCGGTAAGGCGGGCATCCTCGGCCAGACGGCCGGCACCACCCTGCGCGGCATGATGGCCAACCTCGCCGCCCCCACCCCGCAGATGATCGAGGGCCTGAAGGCCATGGGCATCGAAGCGTGGGACGCCCAAGGCAACTTCAAGGGCTTGCGGAACGTCATCGACGGCCTGTCCAAGGCCCAGCACCACATGACCCAGCAGGACTTTGCCGCCGCCGTGAAGAAGTCCATGGGCAAGCCGGCCATGTCGGGTGCTATCGCGCTCGCCCACCAGGGCGTCGAGTCGTACGACAACATGTTGCAGGCCGCGCACCAGGTCGGCGCCGCTACTGACATCGCCGCCGCCAAGGGCAAGGGCCTCGCCGGTGCGATGCTCCAGCTCGGGACACAGGCGAAGCAGACCGGTCTCACGATCTATCAGGGGATGGCGCCGGGCCTTGAGTTCCTGACGCGCGGTGTCACGGCTGGCCTGTCGGAGGCGACGCCGAAGATCGAGCACTTCTTCAACTACTTCAACGACCTGGCCACCCTCTTCGGCCCCGAGGTGTCGGCGGCCGCAAGCCGGGAGTTCGCCGGCATCGCGGACGCCGCAAGCAACCTGGCCGGCCCGCTGAAGGACCTCGGAGAGGAGGCCCTGGCGGACTTCCTGCACGTCCTGGTGAACGTAGGCGGCGCGGCCGTGCACGTCCTGGAGAACCTGGCGGCCGGCGTCCAGCCAGTGCTGGGGGCGTTCAGCGGTGTGGCGGGGGAGTCCGATGCGGTGTCCTCGTCTCTGGACATCGTGGTGGCCGCCCTGGATCTCGCGGCCACGGCGGCGGAGGACCTGTCCGGGGTGCTGATCCCTATCGGGCAGGTCGTGGGCGGTCTGGTGTCGGCGTTCGGGAGTCTGCCGGGCCCGGTGCAGCAGTTCGTCCTCGCCGCGCTGCTGGTGCGCCGCATCCAAGGGCCGATGGTCGGCCTGGCGAACACGGTGAACGGCCGGGTCCGGGGGGCGTTCCAGTCCCTGAACCAGCAGATGGCCGTCCAGCGCTCCCTCGCCGGCGCTGCGGGCATGTCACTGTCCCGGTACGGGGCAGCCATGGCCACGCTCCAGGCCCGTGTCCCGATCTTCGGGCAGATGGGTGCAGCGTTCCGTACTGCCTCCGCTCAGGGCGCCGGATTCGCCGGCACACTGCGCGGGGTGGGCGCGGCGTCGATGACCGCAACCCGCGCCATCGGCTCCGGCCTCATGGGGGCCCTGGGAGGCCCGGTCGGGCTGGCCATCACCGCGGCCACGGTCGGGCTGGGCTACCTGGCGTCCCGGCAGCAGGCCGCCGCCGCGGCCGCCGCAGAGCACCGGCAGCAGGTCAGCGCCCTCTCTGAGGCACTACGCCAGTCCAACGGCGCGGTGGACGACAACGTGCGAGCCGTAGCGGCGCAAACCCTGATGTCGCAGAAGGCCAAGAGCTGGTACGGCGACCAGAAGCGCCTCGTCGACCTGGCCCGCGAAGCGAAGGTGCCGTTCAGTCAGCTCGTCGACGCCTACACCGGGCAGGGAACCTCCCTCAGTGCGCTCCAGCGGGAACTGTCGGGGGTCGTCAAGGAGCACACCAAGTGGACGACCGACCTGGAATCTGGTGCGGCGGTCAAAGCCCCGGACCGGATCGGTAAGGCGGCCCAAGCCCTGAGCCAGGGCCTGGGAGGTCTCTCAGGGGACTTCAGTAAGGCTGCGGCGGACGCCAAGTCGTACAACGAGGCAGTGAAGGGCGCGCAGGGCGGCGAGACGGCCTACGGCCGGCTCAAGGACGCCGTGGCCGCGCTCGCGGACAAGACAGGGGACGCCGACCAGCGGACGCGTGCCCTGCGAGACGCCCTTGACTTGCTCTCTGGTGGTTCCGTGTCGCTGCAGGCCGCTCAGGCCCGCGTGAACGAGGCCATCACCCAGGCCAACGAGGCCATGCAGTCCGGCATCAACAAGGCGGACGGCTTCGGGAAGGCCCTTGTCAACGCGAACGGCACGCTGGACACCACGACGAAGAACGGGCAGGCCCTGTTCTCCACGTTCAACACGATCGCCGACGGCGCGTCGAACGCGTCGATAGCCGCCTACGACTTCGCGCAGTCGCAGGGCAAGAGCCTCCCGCAGTCCCTGGCGGCCGCCCAGAAGGAGATGCAGACAGCGCGGGACTCGGCGGTGAAGCTCGCTCAGGGCTACGGGCTGAGCGCCGACCAGGCGGGGAAGGTAGCCGACTCCCTCGGCCTGATCCCCGGCCAGGTGTCGATCCTGCTCGAGACCAAGGGCGTCGACTCCACGCTCGCCGAGCTCCTCGCGGTGCAGGCCGAGTTCCAGAAGATGCCGACGGCGAAGACCATTCGGGTCGATGCCCTGGGCGAGGAGGCAAAGAGGGAACTTGAGGATCTCGGCTACAAGATCAAGCTGATTCCCGGCACCCGCGAGTACAAGATCACCGCTCCGACGAAGGCGGCCCGGTCTCAGCTCGACCTTCTCATCAGCGAGATGGCCAAGGTTCCGCCTGGCAAGGACGTCCGGGTGGACGTCCACAAGGTCCAGGCGGTAGCCGGACTCAATGAAGTCCAGGCACAGATCAAGAAGACCCCCAGCGCCAAATCCGTGAAGGTCAGCACACTGAACAGCGCGGCCATAGCAGCGCTGAATGCCGTGGGCCTGAAGACCAAGCAGCTCCCCGACGGACACACCGCGGTCTACACAGCCAACGGACAGGCCCTGGGCAGCATCAACTCCGTCGCCCGCGCGCTCGCCAGCCTCAACGGACGCACTGCCAGCACCACCATCACCAACACCATCATCACCAACAGCAAGACCTACCGAAGCGTCCACGACATCACCAAAGCCAACGGCGGCATCGTCAACTTCGCCGACGGCGGACTCACCGGGCGCCCGGCACACCGCCAGCACTTCGCCAACGGCACCGAGAACCACCTCGCCGAAATCGCTCCCGCCGGCGCCTGGCGGATCTGGGCGGAAGACGAGACCGGCGGCGAGGCGTACATCCCTCTCGCTCTGTCCAAGCGGCGCCGCTCCCGCGCCATCGCCGAAGAGACCATTCGTCGTCTGGGCGGTGACCCGCGCACCGTCCAATGGAACGCCGACGGCAACGTCACCGACTGGCGGTATGACCCCACCACCGGCTCCCTTTACTCCGCTTCCGACGCCGGTCAGGCCGGGCACAAGACCAAGAAGGTCAAGGTCAAGGGGAAGCACGGCAAGACCACCACGAAGGAAGTCGACTACTTCGATGTCGGCGCCGTCGAGAAAAAGATCAAGTCTGCGGCGAAGGCCACCACCGCGTGGAACAAGGATCTCGAGAAGGTCGCCGACCGGGCCGGCGGGGATGTGGCCGAGGCACTCGCCGCGATGGGCGAGGACGGCATGAAGATCGCCCACAAGATGGCCACCGGCTCCACCAAGTACATCAACGACATGTCCAAGGCCCTCAGGGACCTGCAGAAGACCGCCAAGGCCAGCCTGACCGACTACACACGGCAGCTCGGCAGCGCCAACACCCTGAACAAGAAGTTCTCCGACAACCTGGCCAAGCTCGCAGCCGAGGGCTACGGCGACCTGGCGCAGCAGCTGGCCGCGCAGAACGACGAGGCGGCGCAGCAACTCGCGGACGCCGCGGTGAAGGACCCGAAGAAGGCCGGGCAGGCCAACAAGGCAGCGAAGACGGCGAACACCGCACTCACCGCGGATGAGGTGTCCGAGCTGGTCAGCATCATCGCCGCGATCAAGAACCCGACCACGGGCATCCATCAGGTCGCGGCCGCCACCAGCCTGGGCGAGGACGAGATCATCAGCGTCGCCAACAAAGCGAAGGGTCAGATCAGCAAGTCCCTCGGGACGCGGGCCGTCAAGTTCCTCGCGGACCTGGGCAGGGCGAACGCACACCTGTCGTACGCGGACGGTGGTATCCGGGCCGGCATGTACGCCGCGCAGGGCAGCATCATCCGTTTCGCCGAGCCCAGCACAGGCGGCGAGGCATACCTGCCGCTCGGGGCCGGAAAACGCAGCCAGGCCATGCCCGTGCTCCAGGACGTGGCTCGCAGGTTCGGAGTCGGTCTGACCGACGCATCCGGGGGACGACAGGTCGTCATCGTCCGCTCCGGCGACACCATCAATGTGCCGGTGACCGCCGTACGCACCGGAGCCACGGCATCGGACATCGGATCGCAGGTCGGCCGTAGCTACCGCCGTGCCCGCAGGGGAGGGGTGGCCGCCCGTGCCGCTTAGCCTGAACGACTGGCAGTACGACATCGGCGGTGTCATCATCGGCGCCGGCACGCCTGTGCAGGTCATCGAGACCACCGGCCTGGGACGGCCCCCGGTCCGGGACAACGACGTCGACCAGCCCTCCGCAGACGGCCAGTTCGCCGGCCCCGACTACTGGGCTGGCAGGCAGATCCAGTTCGATGCCGCGATCCGGGTCCCCGGTGATCCGGCCGCCTGCCATGACGTGGTCGCCGCCCTCCAAGCGGCCACCGACGGCACCGCGGTCCGGCTGGTCGGCGGGCAGGGCATGACGCTGCGGATCAAGCGACCCGGTCGGCCGGTGAAGTCGCTGACCGTGCGGGCCCGGAAGCTCGACCCGGAGTACAAGCAGGTCGTCCACGGCTATGTGCCGCTGGACATGGAGTTCCTGGCTCACGACCCCACCTTCTACGCCGACACCGACAGCACGACGGAGATCCCGCTGGGCTGGCTGACCGGCGGAGGGTTCGCCGCCCCCATCGCCGCGCCGATCTTCGTGCAGGACGGCACAGTCGCCGCAGACCGGCCGGGCTGGGTGACGAACGCGGGCACGGCACCCGCCTGGCCGGTGATCCGGATCAGCGGGCCGTGCGCGAACGTCACCGTCATCCACGCCGACTCCGGACGCACGCTCGCTATGCCCACCCTGAACCTGGCGGCCGGCCGGTGGATCGAAGTCGACACCCGGCCCGGCGCCCGCACCGTCACCTGGGACAACGGCGGCAACGCCTCCACCTACCTTTCGCCAGCCTCCCGGATCGACCTGTTCTCCCTGCCGCCCGGCCAGTCCGAGATGCGGTGGACCGCATTCGACAACACCAACACCGCCCGCATGCGCCTGACCTGGCGCGACGCCTACACCGCCCTCTGAGGAAGGCCCATCGTGAGCTTCTTTCCCCGGCCCATCCTCACCAACGGGGCCACCCACTCGGCGCAGCAGTTCCGCATGCTGGTGCGCGACCTCGCCCGCGGAGCCGAGGGCATCACCCAAGGCGACGACCTTAAGGTCACCCAGCGCACCACGCCCGGCGGCGGTGTACTCCTCGCGGACGGTTCCGGTGTCATCCGCGGCCGCGACAACGTGTTCCAAGGGACCTACGCGTTCTGCAACATCGGCGCCGTCGACGTCCCCATCGCCGCGACGGGGGCTAGCGCCCGTTCCGACATGCTCATCGTCCGGGTGGAGGACCCCGAGTACGGGTACAGCCGCAACCCGCAGACCGACGACATCGTCTTCCCGCAGATCATCTCCGGCGTCTCCTCCAGCGCCACCAGCATCCCCGACGGCCGCACCGGCATCCCCCTCGCCCGGATCGACATCCCCGCGAACAGCGGCACCATCACCAACGCCATGATCACCGACCTGCGCAAGGTCGCCAACCCCCGCCGAGACCGACGCCTCTACACCCAGTCACCCACCGCCGACAGCTCCCTCATCGGCTCCTCCACCAGCTACAGCTACTTCTCCACCGCCGCCGGCTGGAACATCGCCATCCCCGACTGGGCCACCACCGTCCGCCTCCGCGTCGACGTGTCCCCGCTGCGCTACAGCGTCAACGACTACGTCGGAAACCTCCGCGCCACCTTCGGCGCCTCCCTCACCCTCCAAGCCACCGGCCTCGACGACAACCAGGGCAACGTCGTCCGGAAGATCCCCGCGATCTGCGCCGACACCCTCACCGTGCCCGCCGCCTACCGCGCGACCACGCAACTCCTGCGCGCCCAGGCAAACGGCGGCACCGGCAACGCGGGCCGCATCAACGTCACCAGCGTCACCACGCTGATAGCCGACGTCGAGTTCGAGGAGGCCCCCCGATGACCGGCCCCCACATCCCGGACCGGATTCTCACCCAGAACATCGTCACCGGAGCCTGGCTGGCCACCGCCCTGCCCGTCATCGAACCCGAATACGGCGACGAACTCTGCGGCCCTGGTTCCTTCACCGGGCGTCTCTCACCCCGCCTGTACTCGTCTAACCCCAACGTGGTCGACCCCGGCAACACGTTCCTGTTCGTGGAATCCGCTGGTCAGCTGCAGTGGGGTGGCATCGTCTGGGACATCCGGGCCAGCGGCTCCGACTACGCCATCGAAGCCGCGTCCTGGTCGTCGTACCTGCAGCACCGCTACGACCTGGACGATGAACACGGCGGCCGCGGCCCCTACACCTACGCCGACCGATGCCAGGTCATCCGGAACATCTGGGCCTACGCCCAAAGCGCCGCAGACGGCGACCTCGGGGTCACCGTGGACGCCACCACATCCACATCCACCATCGGCACCCCCGCTGATCCCTACCAGTCCAACTGGTGGGAGACGCCCTGCCTGGGTGACCAGATCGACGACCTCGTCTCCGGGGACTCCACCCCCGACTACACGTGCAGCACCG
This sequence comes from Streptomyces seoulensis, assembly GCF_004328625.1. Classification (NCBI taxonomy): domain Bacteria; kingdom Bacillati; phylum Actinomycetota; class Actinomycetes; order Kitasatosporales; family Streptomycetaceae; genus Streptomyces; species Streptomyces seoulensis. Next base: position 1,160 of record NZ_CP032230.1, on the reverse strand, counting down.
CCTGGAACACCGCCAAGACCGGAGTGGTGAAACGCATCCGGCTGGGCTGGCCCCGCCTCGGCGCACGCCGCACCGACCTTTCCTTCGCCAGCGGCGTCAACATCATCGACGAACCCGAAGACGCCCTCACCGGAGACGACTACGCCCAGGTCGTCGTCGCTGCAGGCGCGGGCGAGGGACGCTCCCGGCTCCGGCAGACCTCCGCCGTCCGCAACGGCCGGCTCCGCATGGAGTACGTTCTCGACCTCCCCGACGTCAACGGCATCGACATCCTCCGGGCCCGCGCGGACCGGGAGCGGACGTGGCGGCAGACCACGGTCCGCGGCAGCGTCGACCAGATCACCGTCCGCGACACCCCGTCCGCGCCGTTCGGTTCCTACCAGGTCGGTGACGACGTGATGGTCCGGGTCAACAACCCGTGGACCTCCTATGCGGGCTGGTGCCGGATCACAGGCTGGACCCGGAAACCGCAAGCCCAGGGCGGCCCCCAGACCGTGCTCAGCCTGAAGCCCGCCGACTCCTACCAGTACGGAGGTGTCTGATGGACCTCGGCCGCGAACTCAACCTGCACAGCCAGCGCCTGGACCGCCTGGAACGGGCCTCCCGCCTCTCCCACGCCTCGATCGAGAACACGGCGATCCAGGTCAACGACGGCAACGGCAGCCTCCGCGCCATCGTAGGCGTCCAAGGGGACGGCACGACCGCCGTAAACATCGTCAACGGTGGCCCGCCTCCCACACCCTCCACACCCACAGTGTCGTCCGGGCTGGGCGGGCTGGCAGTTGGCTGGGACGGCACCTCCGCCGACGGCTCCATAGCGCCCATGGACTGGTCACGAGTCGAAGTCCACGTCTCCCCAACCGCGGGGTTCACCCCCACCACGGCAACGCTGCGGGCCACAATCGAAACCCCGCAGGGCGGCATCTGCTACATCCCTGTCACGGGCGCCTCCTACGTATGCCTGCTGGCACGCAACACCTCAGGTACAGCATCCACCGCCACCACCCCGGTGGGCCCGTACTCGCCTCGCCCCGTAGCTGGAGACATCGGAATCGGAGAAATCATCAACACGATGATCTCCGACGGCGCTGTCACGACCCCGAAGCTCTACGCCAACGCCGTAACAACACCGAAGATCCAAGCTGGCTCAGTCGATGCGA